>NZ_JBFULH010000188.1:0-7772 GCF_056400445.1 Pseudomonas sp. P5_B2
GCGCTTGAGCGATATTATTCCCTTGCGAATGAAAGTGTTTTTTCACCTGAAAAACTGCCCCCTGTGAAACTCTTTCAGGAAGTATTCGAGTCGCTGCTTCGTCAAAAATCTACGCGGCCGTCGCCAGCCCTCAGGCAGGCCCATACCGGTCTCAAGCAATATGCTTCCAGATTGTCAAATACTGTCGGCATGCTTTCCAAGGCAGCGGCACCCGTGCCAAAAATCATGCACTTCGTGTGGGTCGGTGGCAGTGAAGTAGGGGCGATTCAGCGTGATTACATGAATATCTGGCGTAAGGTCCTCGCCCCAGAGGGGTACACCTTCAATCTCTGGTACGACAGCGATGCGTTGCTGGCCTTCGAAATGAACCGGGTGATTCTCGACAGCGCCAGAGTGCATGCGATGGAGTCCGGGGGCGATCAGGTGAAGGACTCCTTGAAACTCTCAATGATGATCGAGGACCGCGCCCGTGTGCTGAAACTTCAAATGGCGGAATTTCTCGCTCAACCCCAGTGGGCCGGCAAGGCGGACAAAGCGCGAATGGACTTGATGGTTCGGGCTTATGGCAAGGATCGATCAGTCCTGGAAGCGTTTCGCCAGAAATGTCTGGACACGCATCTGGAGGTGGTAGGGCAGGATCTACGGTTGCGGGATGTTCGCCATGAATTCGCCGACCATTATTTAAAGGATGTCTATCAGCGAGAAGTCGCCATGCGCGGAAATTTTGCCGCTGCCAGTGATGTCGTGCGATTGCAAGCCGAGTATTTGGAGGGTGGTCGTTACAGTGATATGGATTATTTGCCACCGCTTGCCGAAACGTTGGGTGGCGTTGATATTCGTAGGTTTAGCGGGCCTGCCCGGCTCGGCGTCTTGCAGTTGTTGCTGAACCATAATGACGTCCTTATGCCCGGTCGAGACCTGCAACGTTATCCCGATAGAACCAATGAAATTCCTGTCGGGGATAAAGAAGCGCTACTCAAGTTCGCCCGTAGTAATCCCGATTTACTATAGGTATTTGTTTCGCCTCGGAATGGTCTGGCCCCGCAAGAGGGTTTTCGGATGGCCATTCAGGGTGACAGGGAAATGAACTCGCACTTTCTCGCCCATCCACATAGTGGTATGACCGAATCGGTTATGCAGATGATCCGGTTCAACTACGACTGCCTTTATGAGGTTGAAGGTCGACTGTTCCACGATAGAAAACAATGGGGAGATAGCAATGCGTTGCTGGAGGCCATAAAAACAATTTTGACTGAAAAGAAAGATTCAGGAGCGGCGCTCACACAGTCATACCGGGACATTTTATCCAACTTGGGCCAATCCATTTTTGAGTATTACCAAGATGGAATTCGCATCGGCGCGCGCGGCACTATCACGTTGACCGGACCAGGCGCTGCAATCAGCGGACTGAATGAATACATCGAAACGCACCTTGCAGAGGACGATAAGAATTATGTCCACGGTCAGTTAAAGTTGGCCGAGGGCTATAACGTCGACACTGAAGAAGAACGAATTTCCGGTTGGACCGTTAATGCCCAGCCAGAGGCATGGCTGAAAAACGAGCAGGAGAAGTGGAAGGCGGGGAAGCTGAAGTCGCGTTACGTCGGTGATATGACAGAGTTGCTGAAAGAGCAATCGCTCACCTTCAAACAGGGCTGGCCGATCATTGAAGGCAAACCTGTGCTGCAGGCCTCGATCCTGCAGCAATTACTCAATGAGTTGGGCGAGCCCTTCATCCGTGCAATGAACGATAAGTTGAGTGGCGATATCTCACTTGGGAAAAACATTGCCATCAGCTTCGAACAGCGCCAAGGTCTCCAGACACAACCTGCTCGTGAGATACCATCTTCAATAGGGGCCGAACCTTTCGGCAATCTAAATGAAATGCTGACCCGGATCGCCGGCAACAAGTTGTCTGTGGAGCAATTGAGCCCCCTGCACCGTGTGTTGCTAGGCGGGCTCTTCGGTGCCACGACGCTGGACAATGAGGGCTTCGCCAGCGCCTGGGAGGCAACCCGAACGCTCGCCGTCAACTCTCAGGATCGTGGACTTGCGGCGCGTTACGATCTGATCGAGCAGGTCCTGCGCAAGCATAATCCCCAGGCATTCGAACGCTCTCTGAACACACAGACGCCGCCAACCGAGGGTGCACAAAGTTCCCGGGTCTTAAAGGCAAAAGCCTTCGCTGAACCTTTGAGCGTGCTCCAGTGGGGCGAGTCTATCGGGCGAATCCAGATAGTTGCCAAGGAAGAATATCTGGCTTCGATTCTCCAGAAAGGCCATCGCGTCCGCGAACAGCTCTATCAGGCAGGCGCTATTGCCGCCAAACAACTGCCGCAGGGACTGCTGGTTCGTGGTAACGGTGATCCGGGGCGACGTTGCTATCCGCTGGCACTGGTCATGGGGGCGGCGCTGGAAAAAGGACATGCGGCAGAGCGGGCACTGATCGGCAAACTCGCTAACGCCAACGTCCCCGTTGCGGACGCTGAAACCCACGCATTCCTGCGCGCGCTCGATGAGTTGCGCAGCATTCCCATGGCGCAGTTTGGCGACAAGCTGGGGTCGGCGAAACTGGCTACGGTAATGCAGACCCTGGAGGCGAAAACGACGTCTTCCATTCTGATGCTAAACACCGACAATCATTCAATGCTGGCAGCCAAAGTCGTCGAGCAGGGCGAAACGTCATGGCGTTTTTACGATCCCAACTTCGGCCTGTATACGTTTGAACGCGGGCAGGATCTGCAAAAAGGAATAGAAGATTTTCTCGCGGACCGCACGATAGCCGGGCTCTATGGCCTTGCGAAGGGATCGGATCCCACATTCAACCTGGTCGAACTCGACGGTTCGAAAATTGCCGGCGAGGTGCTGCCTTCGCAGCTGATGGTCGGCGCTTTGTTGCGCAGCGAGGCGATCGCCGGAGGACGGACGATTGAGGCGTGGCAGCATCATGCGGCATTGCGCGCCCGTTCGTTGTCGGAAAATGCCCGACTGGGCCAGGGTTTGGCAATCCTCGACACGAATGCCTGGGCAGGGCAAATCGAACGCGCCACGCGCCGATTGCAATCCCGACATCAGCTGAGTCGCGACTTTGTGCCGGTGTTCGAATCATTGCGTCCCGTTTCGGTCGGGCTCAGTGAAATTACCCTGATCAACGCCGGCGATCCCAGGCTGACGCGCCAAGTTGTGACCGATGATGAGCAACTGCCCAGGATCAAATCCTATCTGACGGAGCTATACGAGACGATTTCGGTAAAAGCACCGGTGGTGGTAGATCCAACTGACGTCAGCTCGGTTCATACACTCAATGTCGGCTTTGCCCTTCAGGCACTGTTGATGGAGCTGAAGAACAGGGAATCAACCGATAACAGCGATGGATCGACACCATTGACGGACGCGGTTCGCGTGCATGGTTATCTGGCTTACGCACAACTGACCCATGGCGTCGTGGTCGATGTGGTGGAAATAATCAACCTGGTTCGCCATGCCTTTACCGACAGTCTGCTGGTTGCCAGAACCACCTCTTCAGTGGTCGTCAACGCCCTGGGGCATGTCGCTAATGAAGGCGTGGGCACAGTGCTTCAACTGGCCGCAGTCGGGTTTGATATTTACCTGTTGGCCAATGCCGAAAATGAAGCTCAACGCGCGCAGTTCGCAACGCAACTGGCCTTTGACTCGGCCGGTCTGGCACTGGCTGTCGGCGGGGTCGGAGCGGGGTTGGTAGGTGCAGGCACAGCGGCAGCATTTCTGGGCGGTGGCAGTGTCATTTTTGGTGGGCTGGCAATCGGTATCGGCGCGCTGGTCGAAGGCTTCGGCGGAATCCTGGAGCAGGCCCGTCAAGTCGGGAAATACATTAATCGGGTAGAGGAGGCATACCGAACAGGGGGTTACTCGGTTGTTGATGATGCCTTTTGCGCGAACCCCTATGCGGTGATCACGCGTCTTGATCTACTTGATCGTTCCATCGATTTTGGTAGCCAGGTAATCTTCTCCGCCAGCACCTCTACGCTCCACCCCCCGCAAGTAAATCCGGACCGGTCGCAGGGATTCAGTGTGCGGGAGGCACTCAAGTACCCCGATCGACGGAGCATCACGCAGGTTACGGAGTTTGAAACCGTTGTACTGCCTTGCTCCCCGCACTGCTACCTGGGATTCGAATACAAGGCACTGCCGTTCGCGACCACCCGCTACGAGCATTTTGAAACGGCGTTGAAACTCGAAAACGACGACGAGGGGAATCGTCGGTTCTGGTTCAGCTTCTACAAGTTCCCGAGCGAGTACATCCTCAATGTGTTGTACCCGAACTATGAGGCGACGACGATCACCGTCGTGCTCAGTCGCAGCAACAAGTTTCTTCAGGTGCCGTCACTGCCTGGGGAGATGCACGGTTATCTCTCCTATGAGATCACCGGCGTGGGAGGGCAGTGCACCGTAGGCTTGGCCAAGGGTGTGAAATCGCTAAAGCTCATGCAATCCTTGGACGGGGCGTCAATGTCGTGGGCGCTGGGAGCATCCTGGTTGGCGGTCAAAGACGTGACGTTTGCGCACGACGGTCTGCAGCTTGGCACCCTGCAAGTGCATGCACCCGGCAAGCCTGATGTGTACCTGCAGTTCGATAAACAGTCTTATCAGGTCGACTGGGAGCAGAAGACGCTGCTGCTCAGCGAACTGCAGATCGATACCGGTGCGACTGAGTCCGCGATAAAGGCGACTGTTCAATCCAGTCATCTTGCCGGGCGTTTTACCGCCGTGCGCAACTTTCCTGTTCCCTACGAAGATCCTCTCAAGCCTGTTTACACCACGGCCCATTACGACCGGATCGAAGACCGTTTCATGTTTGTGCGGGGGCTGGATCCGGCCTATGAGAAAGAGGCTCGCCTGGGAGCCATCATCGGCAACGATGCGTATTACTACGTCCCTGACGAAGTGCTGGTCTGGCGCGCGGATATTGTCACCGGCCGGGTCAACCGAATTTACCGTTTAATGGATCCGCTACCGGGATCAAGGATCACGGCGTTCCAGGATCTTGGGGCCGGGTTGATGCGCATCGTTCAGAAAATCAGTGACCGCAACGGTCATTCCATGAAGCTGATTTATCTGCTGGGTGCGGATGAGCTTTCGTTGATGACGGTCATTGGCGAGCTGACCGACACTCAAAAGCTGCTACTGCAAGGCAAAACCACCCTGTCCATGGCGAACGTGTTCTGGGGTTATGAAGTGGTTGTCAGACCTTCGAAACTGGCGGCCTTTGATGCGGTGAATCTGGTGGACTACACGTTTGCACCGTTGACTGCGATCAACGTGTTGCAGGAGGGCGCGCGGACTTCCGACAATGTCTGGGTGCGTCGTGATGACGGGCTTGTCATCCGACCCAGGCTGCCTTTGATGGAAGGGCAGACTGAAGAACCCAACGTCATCTTGCTCAAGACCCATGAGGCTGATGGCGATATGTTCCTGTTTTACGATCAGCAACATCACAGCCTGTATCGTCAAAGGGTGACGGTCCAGGGCGAGGAGCCAGCGACTGACGCAGTGAAAATTCTGCCCCACAACGTCACCGAGGTTGTTTTCCAGGCCAGGCAACTCATCGCACAGACTCGCGATGGCCTGTTGTTTCGGCTGGATCGTATTGCTGACTCAACGCTGGTCGGCTTAAACGAAGCGTGGCTTTCGCAAGCGGTTAAAGCCGAGGGCGCAGGGTTGCAGTGGTGGAAAAGCGCATTGGCGGTTGCCGATCGACTGGCTACTGACAAATTCGAAGTGTCGGGCGTGCAGAACTTCCCCGTCAACGCGCGCTTGAACGTCTGGTGTGTGGACAAGCGCGTGCTGATTGCTGATCCGATCGTCGGTCAGCACCTGCGTCTTTTGGCGCTTACCCCGGACAAGAAAGCTGCATGGTTGTGGGATGAGTCCTCGGGACGAATTTATCGTCAGCGCTTTATGGCTGTTGAGGATCTGCCCGCTGCGTTCGGAAATGGCACGCGGCTGTTACGTCGAGACCTGATCCCGGCATTGCAGAGAGAGTCGCCAGAATGGTCGTTCAGCCAAGTCTCCCCCCACGAGGCGGGACTGCGCGGTCTGACTTATGAGCGTGTCTGGATAAAGCTGTCCGACAATGTGCCTGCGCGCATCATCGGCGTGGAGAGCGATTTTTTTCATGGGGTGGGCAATCGAAGTGGTCGGGAAGAGAAACTTCGGCAGCTGGTGGCAGGCCGGCACAGCACGGACGTTTTGACGGCGGGCCGGTTTGATGATGTCTTCAACTGGTATGACGTTACCGCCCGGAGACTCTTCAGCACGACCGTGCCGAGCAACGGTCGCTGGCCGGTTTATCTGGGGGCGCGCGATGGCGAAACGGCCTTGTTGTATAACCCGCTCAATCGCCAGCTGTTCAGTAATCGAGGTTCGTGGGTGGTTGCGGATCATGACGTCTGGGCGCAAGCAGACACGACTCGCCGCAATGGGGAAGTGTTGACCGTGCACTGCCGGAACAACATTGACTCTTTGTCTGCGCTGATCCCGGAGGGCGTCACCACACTTGTGTTGGGACTTAACGAAAAATCAAACTCGTGTTCTGTCTCTCAAGAGGCCTGGTCACGACTGGATTGCCTCATCGTCGACTTCGCGGGTCTGAAACCCACTTGGCGCTTGCTAAAAATGACCTTGCAGGAAATGGATCAATGGCTGGTCACTATGATCGATGGTCATTTGATGCTGACCGATCCTGAGGATGGGCGGAGCCTGGTTTTGCGCAATGCCAAATCGGCCAGTACGGAATCAAGGACTAAGTTGGAGCTGGTTGTCGGGGTTTCGGGGACGGTTCTGGTTGTTTCCGCCGAGGACTTGGTGGAAGGTCTGGGAGATCGAACCAGTATTCAGTTGCTGGATTTGCTGGTCCTGGCCGCAGCTGAGTAATGGCCGCAGAGACGTTCAACACAATTTGAATCGTTAAGCAGGCTGTGGGGGGAACCTCCACAGCCTTTTTACGTTTTAACTAGCCGTTCTTTTCAGCGGCTTCCGTGGGGCACCCCTGATTGCTATGCCAGCAACGCCCGTCTTCAGGGCACCAGGTAGCCCCTCACGCCTGTAAAGATGATCTGCGCCGCCAAGGCGCAGACGAACAACCCCATCAACCGGCTGACAATCTGCAAGCCCTGGTCGCCGAGAATACGCTCGATGTGGTTGGCCAGATAAAGCACGACGCCCACGGTGAAACTCGCCAGGGCAATACTGAGAATCGCCGTGAGTTTGTCGTCCCAATGGGGCTGGCCTATGCCCATCACCAACAATGCTCCGATGGTGCCAGGGCCGACCGTCAAGGGAATGGTCAATGGGACGATGGTCACGTCCTGCTGCACATTGTCGGTTTGCACCGCCGACTTGCCTTGGGCCATGCCCAGCGCCGAGATGAATAGCACGCTGCCGGCACCGATGCGGAACGCATCCACGGTGATGCCGAAGACGCTGAAAATCACTCGCCCGAACAGGTACAGCAAGACACTGGAAACCAGCGTGGCGACCGCCACTTTCCAGGCCAGGCGTCGTTGTTCCTTGCGCGAGTAGCCGCGAGTCAGGCTGATGAAGCAGGACAACACGAAGAACGGGCTGTAGAGCACCAGCATCTTCAGGTAAACGCTGAATAACACTTGGAGCATGGTCGAAGCTCGCGGCGATTGAAGTTGTCGTGGAGTCTATCAGGCGCTACAAGGTCTGTCGGCTGCACACTCTCAATCAGAGGAACTTACGCAAACCGGAGGGCAGCGAGGTCATTCTGG
>NZ_JBFULH010000189.1:0-7711 GCF_056400445.1 Pseudomonas sp. P5_B2
CCCATGGAGATGTCTTCACCGGAGAAAACAACTTCAAAAATGTTTCCCTGGCATCAACGTCAACAGCATATTGCTCTTTCAACGCCTGACTGAGCAACGGCTCGGCAAATGAATAAACGTCTTGCAATTCATCGAGCATTCGATCGACATTGTTTTGTGCGCGCCAGCTCTCCTCGGTGGCACGCATTAATCTATCGTGTTCAATAAACGAGGCGGTCTTGTTCCATTCAGGAAGGGGAGAAAGGGCCGCTTTCAGCGCACTGACCCTATGGAGTCTGGCTTGAGTGAACCATTCTGGAATAGCACTTTTTATAAAATCGTGATGAATACTTTTTTCTTGTAAAATTAACACCGCAGATTCACGACCACGCAAAAGATGACTCATATTTGCAACTCACACCGACAAGTTAAAGGATGACTTGCGCATAAGCGTACAGCGCTCACCACTTACTAAATGAAGTGCAATTCTGATTAATGTGTAGGAGAAGTCCCGAGCGGTGATTATCAAATAGTTTCCAATACACCGTTTATTACAGGACTTTTTGTCGCCGATACTGTTCCGGAGTACATCCAGCCTGGCGTTGAAACATCGCGATAAAGGCCGAACCCGTGCTGTACCCCATGTCGAAGGCAATGTCCTGAATGCTGCGATGGCTGTCCAGCGCCTCAATAGCCGCGAGGAAGCGCAATCGTTGACGCCACTCACCAAAACTCATGCCCAGCTCGCGAACAAACTGCCGTGCCAGGGTGCGTTCGCTGACGTGGATCTGCGCGGCCCAGTCGGCCAAGGGCCGGTCGTCTCCGGGCTCGGCTTGCAACGCTTCCAATATCCCCAACAACCCCGGACTGCTGGCGTAGGGCAAATAGCATTCATGCACCGGCGCCAGTCGCAGTTGATCCACCAATACCTGACCTAAACGAATGTCTGCCTCGTGCTCGGGAATCTTCACATCTCGCGCCGCGAAGTCCTTGAGGATCGCTTTGAGAATATCGCTGATCGCCAGCGTGCAGGCCTGTTGCGGCAACTCGCTGCACAGCGATGGCGCCAGGCAAACCGCGCGGTAGTTGATTGGCTGGTTGCTATAGAAGCTGTGCTCGGTCTGGGGCGGTACCCACACCGCGTATTGCGGGGGCGACATGAAACGGCTGTTGCCGATTTCCATATGCAACACGCCATTGGCCGAATACTCGAGCGTGCCCCAAGGATGCCGGTGGGCCGAGGCGTACTCATGGGTGTTGAAATCGGCGTAGCGGAAATAGACCGGGGCCGGCAGTTCGGCGAAGTCCAGCAGGTCAATATGTTTACTCGTCATGCTGTCCGTAATCCGGGGCAGGTTGTCTGGATCGAAGTATAGGCTTGCATCCAGACAAGCGGATAATTGCCCCTCATTAACGTTCTGGTTTTTCTGATGCAATACGCTTATCCGCTGCTGGCCATTTTCATCTGGGCCGGCAACACCGTGATCACCAAAATGTCAGCCGGGGCCATCTTCCCCGCCGAGATCGGTTTCTATCGCTGGCTGCTGGCCGGGATGCTGTTCACACCGTTCATGCTCAAACCGGTAATCGCGCATTGGCCGCTGATTCGCCCGAACCTGGGCAAGATTTTCATTCTTGGCGTGCTGGGCATGGCGGTCTACCAAAGCCTCGCCTACTTCGCCGCGGCACTGACTTCTGCAACCAACATGGGGATTATTCTGTCGTTGATGCCATTGATGTCGTTGGCCATGGCGATTGTCAGCCTCGGTCAACGCTTGACCGCTGGCGCATTGGCCGGTGCGGTGCTGTCGTTTGCCGGCGTATTGGTGGTGGTGTCGTCCGGCAGCCTCGGCGCGCTGCTTGAACACGGGGTGAACATGGGCGACGCGATGATGCTGGTCGCCACCCTGGCCTATGCGATTTACAGCACGCTGCTGAAAAAATGGCAGCTGCGTTTACCGCCACTGGTGTTGTTGTATTTGCAGGTGTTGGTGGCGGTGGTGGTCCTGTTTCCGCTGTTTGTCGCCTCGCCGAAGATCGGCCCGACGCTGCAAAATATTCCTCTGGTGCTGTACGCCTGTTTGCTGGCTTCGATGCTGGCGCCACTGGCGTGGATGCAGGCGGTGGTGCGTTTGGGGCCAAGCCGGACCACGCTGTTTTTCAACTTGCTGCCGTTGATTACCGCGCTGATTGCGGCGGTGGTGCTGCATGAGCAGCTGGCGATGTATCACTTGGTGGGCGGGGTTTTGACGTTGGGTGGGGTGGTGCTTTCGGGGCGTTGGACGACGGTGATCGGCCGTAAGGTTCGTGTAGCCTGAACTGACGCTATCGCGAGCAGGCTCGCTCCCACAGTTGATCGCATCCCCCTGTGGGAGTGAGCCTGCTCGCGATGAACGATGACGCGGTATGGAGATTACACGCCGGCCGCTTTAAGCCGGGCGGCATGCTCGACAAACAACCGAATCGGCTCGGCGCCCTTCCCGACCAATCCCAGCGACTGATTGACGATGTCGAAGTGATCCAGCGGATACTCATCGCCAATCACCGTGCCCAGGTGCGAGCTGTACCGCCCGACCATCCCGTCGCAATGCCCGACCTCGTTCACAAAGGTTTTGGCAAACAGCCGGCAACTGCGATTCGTCCCGTCAAACAGGTTGCACCCACTATCCGTCTTGCCCGGCTGCAAGGTCCCTGACCACGAGTAATAACGCACACCGTTAACCTCTTCCGGCCCGTGCCCGCCCCAGGTTTCAGGCAAGCCCTGTGGATAACGCAGATTGAACAGCGCCACGCCTTCAGTGGTGAGTGAATGATGGGACGCATGGATATCCACCGGCAACTTCGGCCCGCGATAACCAGTTTCGAGCAGGCTCATCAACGCGGCGATTATCCATAACAGAAAGCTCAGCAGCCGGCCCTTGGCGCTGTCGTGCGGATAGTGTTTGTGCAGGTAATCGGCCAGCTCCGAGCCGTGATTCGGCCCGGCCACCGAGGTCACCGACGCCACGAGGTCCGGGCGTTTGGCGGCCGCATAGCGGGCAGTGAGCGAACCCTGGCTGTGGCCGAACAGGTTGACCTTCTCGGCCCCGGTCTCGCGCAGGATTTCTTCGATCCGCGCCAACAGTTGTTCACCGCACACTTCACTGGAGTTGAGCGGCGAGACCTGCACTGCAAACACGGTCGCCCCACCTTGGCGCAACGCCGAGACGATTCCGTACCAGTAGGGATAGAGTACAAGACGGATAAACCCGAGCATTCCCGGGACCAACACCAACGGATAGCGCGTGGCGGAACCTTGCGACATGGGCGAACGTCCTTGTGATCGGTGAGACGAAGCAAGGCTGGATGCAAGACATCAGCCAAGCATCGTCACCGAAGATGACAACTCGACAACCAGTCTATGACATCCACCCTACTTGAGCCCAACCACACCCGCCACGATCAACCCGACCGACAACAGTTTGATTGCCGTCAGGCTTTCGCCCAGCAGCGCAAACCCAAGGAACACCGTGCCCAATGAACCGATGGCGGTCCAGATCGGGTAAGCGATGCTCACCGGCAGCTCGCGCATGGCCAGGGTCAGGAAGTAAATCCCGCCCACGGCGGCGATCACGGTGATCAGCGACGGCCAGAGCCGGGTGAAGCCTTCGGCGTATTTCATGCCCATGGCAAAGGTGACTTCAAACCCGGCGGCGATCAGCAGAAACAGCCAGGCCATCTAAAACTCCCTGACCAGCGACAACAGACGCTGTTCGGCCTCGGCGGCGGAGATCTGGAACGTGCGCGCCGCGGACTCTTCGCCCTCGGCGGCCACTACAGTGATGTCGGTGATGCCGATGAACCCCAGTGCGGTGCGCAGCAACGGATCAGCATGGTTCATGGCTTCCAGTCCACCGCCCGGGCCGAAGCCAAACCCGCCGCGACTGGTGACGATCAGCGCTTTTTTGCCATGGACCAGCGGCTCGTACTGAGCCACACCATTGTCCAGGGTGTGATTGAACGTCAGCCCGAGCCGCACAATCTGATCGATCCAGGCCTTGAGGCCACTGGGGATGCTGAAATTGTGCATCGGCGTGGAAATCACCAGCACATCATGGCCGAGCAACTCGCCCACCAACTCATCGCTGAAGGCCAGATCCGCCTGCATCGACAGCGGTCGCGCATCCGGCTCGGGGTAAAACGCGGCGGCTATAAAGGCTTCGTTGACCGGCGGAATCAGCGCCCGGCCTACTTCTCTGCGAGTCAATGTGCCCTGCGGATTTCGGGCTTGCCAGACCGCTAGAAACACTTCGGCCAAACGGCGCGAGTGTGAGCGCTCGCCACGGGGGCTGGCGTGAACGACAAGAATTTTACTCATCTGAATCTCCTTGGGATTACACTCAAACGGCTAGTGGCTTGCAGCTTGGAGCCATCAGCAAAGGGCTTCAAATGAGCAGAAATCAGTCGAGATGAATCCATTTCATCCATGGAGCTTCTCAATGTTTGCTTCCTTACCGTTGACCGCCCTGCGCGCTTTCGAATCTGCCTCGCGCCTGCTGAGCTTCAAGGCTGCGGCCGAAGAGCTCTCAGTGACGCCGACTGCGGTGTCGCATCAGATTCGCTCACTGGAAACCTGGCTCGGCGTGCCACTGTTCGAGCGTTTGCCACGGCAAGTGCGCCTGACCGAGGGCGGTGAGCGGTTATTTCACAGCCTGCACGGCGCCTTTCTGGACGTGGCGCAAAGCGTCGACACCTTGCGTCCGCAACGCAGTGGCGCCAGCCTGACCGTCTCCACCACCGCAGCATTTGCGGCGTTGTGGCTGGTGCCGCGCCTCGGGCGCTTTTACGCACGTCACCCCACTATCAGCCTGCGCCTGGACACCCACTGCGAAGTCATCGATTTGCATCAGGACGCCAGTGTCGATCTGGTGCTGCGCTATAGCCTCGACACCTACCCGAACTTGTACGGGCAGTGCCTGTTCGATGAGAACTTCGGGGTGTACGGCTCGCCGGAGCAAGTAGCGCTGGCCACCACTCACACGCCGACGCTGATCAGCGTGCACTGGCACAACTCCAAGCTGTATGCCCATGGCTGGGAGGCGTGGTGCGCGCAGTCAGGCGAGTCATGGTTGGTGGGCAAACCGGCCATCCGGGAATACGACGAGGAGCATTACGCCTTGCAAGCGGCTATCGCCGGTCAAGGTCTGGTGCTAGCGAGCAATATTCTGGTGTCAGAAAGCGTGGCCAGCGGTTTGCTGGTCCCATATCGCGGCGAGACTCAGGTCGATGGCGCTGGTTACAGCGCGTTGTGCGTGCCGGGGCGCGAGCGACATCCGCCGGTGCGGGCGTTTTTTGCGTGGTTGAGCGAGGAGGCGTTGCTGTCCGGGCATAAATTCTGAAAGATCTGTTGCGCCTGAAAGACCGCCATCGCGAGCAGGCTCGCTCCCACAATGGACCGATGTTCGCATTACTAATGTGGGAGTGAGCCTGCTCGCGATGGCGTCAGTACAGACGCCGCGATTATTTGGTGGGTTTGACCGTCACCGGCGCCTTCCCCGCCTTCATCTGCTCCAGCAACGGCGCACACTGGTTCGGCTCACCACCACTGGGCGCTATCAGCGCCAGCAACCCCGCCGCCGGCGCCGCAATCACGCCCAACGCCACCATCCCTGCCCCGCGCAGCATCAGCGGCACGGCTTTCACACCGGCATCCGGCTTGATGAACTTGCCCCGCACGTACAGTGGCGAGCGCAACGAAATCAAGCGCCAGCCCTTCGACTCCGGCGTGATGGTCAGGTCCAGTTGTTCGGTTGCCATGTTCACGGTGCCATCGATGTAGACGATCGCGTTCTCGGTATCGAAGACGAACAGGCGCGTGGTCGCCAGTCCGGTCTTGATGTCGAAGTCGGCTGCGGCACAATTGATCTTCACTTCCTTGTCGCCAAAGATTTTGCCGACCACATAGTTACCGACATTGAGCCCGGCCAGCTCCATCAACTCGCGGCTGATCGCGCCGTCGTTGATGAGCATTTTCAGCGTGCCGTTGGCGCTGCCCAACAGTTTGGCCACCGAATTGCCCCGCCCCGAAATGTCGGCATCACCATTGAGTTCGCCGAAGCTGGTTTTCATCGGTTCGAAAGTCGGGAACAGTTGCTTGAGCTTGAATTTGCGCGCGGTGAGTTTGGCCTGCCCCTCCATGGGTTCGGTACGGCCATTCAAGCGAATCTGCGCTTCCAGATCGCCGCCCGCCACACCAAAGCGCAGCGGTTCCAGGCTGAGCACGCCGTCGGTAAGTACCAAGTGGGTAAACAGGTCGTTGATCGGCAGTTTTTCGCTGTGGACGATGCGCTTACCGGTGAATTCGACGTCGGCGTCCATGTCACGCCAGCGCTCAGTCTTGAATTCTTCGACCGGCAACACTTTGTCCGGCGGCTGCTTGCTGTCGCCGCCACGGGCCTGTTGCTTGGCGTTGGAGTCGGCGCCGATCAGCGGCGCCAGGTCGGCGAACAACAGTTGGTTGGAGAGTAATGAACCACTGAGTTTCGGCCTTGGCTGACTGGCGACGTAAGTCAGGCTGCCGTGAATGTCACTCTCGCCGATTTTGCCGTTGAACGCTTCATAGCGGAACACCGCGCCACTGGGCTCATGCAGCTTGGCCATCAGGTGTCCGTCGGTTGTGTACGGCGATGTGTCCGGCAGTATCACGCCGGTCAGCGGATAGAGATTGCCCAGGCTGGTGCCGGCCAGTTTCAGCCTCAAATCCAGCGCACCAAGGTTCAGGGGATCGGTCAACGTGCCGGCCAGTTCTATGCGGGTGTCGGCAATCTTCAGCTGAGCCTGCAGCGGAAACGGCCTGGTCGCGTCCTGCAGCGCCAACAAGCCGCCGATCTTGCCGGAGCCTTCGAGTTTCTGCGCTTTGTATTGGCCTTTGACCTTGAGGGCGAAGGCGTAATCCTGCGGCGCGCCGCCCTTTTCAACCGCGGTTTTCGCCGCTTTGTCCCCGACGATGTCGCTGAACGGGATCGGTTTGCCCAATGGGTCGATCAGTACGTCGAGTTGAGTTTTCAGGTGCTGGTCGTCAAGGATGACGTGGCCCTTGTCGAAGCCAATCGCGCCAATGTCGACCACCCAGTTCGACGGTTCGGCGTCGGGGTCTTTCGGATCGAATTTGAACGTCCAGTTGGCGCGGCCATCAGCCAGACGCTGAAGGTCGGCGTTCGGTTCGGTCAGGTCGATGCGCGGGATCACCACCCGTTGGGCCAGCAAGGCAAGCGGCGAAATTCGCAGCTCTACGCGTTTGAGGGTGACCATCTGCGATTTCTTCAACCAGTCCGGGTTGCCCAGGCTCAAGTCGTCGGCCACCACATGCGGCCACGGTACCCAGCCCCGCCAGCCGCCCTCGTCAGGCTCGCGCTGCCACACCACCGCGAGGTTGCCATTGATGGCGAACGGACGGTGCAGTTCTTCGGAGACTTTCGTGTTGATCGTGGGTTTGATCCGGTTCCAGTCAAAAAACACGATGATCAAAACGAGTATCGCCAGCAGAACAACCAGGCTGGCAAAGGCCCAGGCAAAGATTTTCGGGGTGCGCGTCATTGCACAAGACTCCTTTGTACGACTGCGCGCCCCGACTGCGACGCACGTGTGAAACGTTAGGCCAAAACCGACCTGGCATGACACCTAGGACTGGGAAAAAGCGTGCAGGTTTAACCGAAACGCCCATTAACGTTCAAATAATCGGTCGGGGGCACCT
>NZ_JBFULH010000190.1:0-7665 GCF_056400445.1 Pseudomonas sp. P5_B2
AGGTTCGACACCGCAACATGAGCACGGGCGCCGAGTTCGGCCATCCATTCGCGCAATGCCGAGACGACAATTTCGCGACCGATGATGACAGCGGCCGGCAGCGTGAGCCACAGGTTGCCGTGTTCTTGGACCAACAAGACCAGTGCCACGGCGACCATCAGCTTGTCCGCCACGGGATCGAGGAAAGCCCCGAACGGGGTACTTTGCTCCAGGCGTCGGGCCAGATAACCGTCCAGCCAGTCTGTAGCGGCGGCAAATGCGAAGACCGAGGCAGACGCCAGGTAGCTCCAGTGGTAAGGCAGGTAGAACAGTAAAATGAAGATCGGGATGAGCAGGACGCGTAGAACGGTAATCAGATTAGGGATATTCATCGGCACAACTGGCTACGAGGTGAGTTGGCATTCTACTCGCTGTGCAGATTTGCATAAATCAACTCTGCGAGCTTTTTACTGATCCCGGGTGCTTTGGCGATCTCCTCGATGCTGGCACGAGACAGCTCTTGCAATCCACCAAAATGTTTTAATAAATCGCGACGCCGTGTCGGCCCGACGCCGGCCACGCCCTCAAGCGTGGACGTACGGCGGGTTTTTCCTCGGCGTGCGCGGTGCCCGGTAATCGCGAAACGGTGAGCTTCGTCGCGTATTTGCTGGATCAAATGTAGCGCAGGGGAATCGCCGCGCAAGGTGAACTCGTGGGCCGCATCGTTAAGGTACAAGGTTTCGAAACCGGCCTTGCGTGTTGCCCCTTTGGCCACGCCTAACAGAATCAAATCCGGCACCGCCAGTTCATTGAGTACATCACGCGCCATGGACAGCTGCCCCTTGCCGCCGTCCACCAGCAGAATATCCGGCAGCTTGCCCTCACCGTCCTTCAACTTGCTGAAGCGGCGGGTCAAGGCCTGATGCATTGCGGCGTAGTCATCCCCCGGCGTCACGCCTTCAATGTTGTAGCGGCGATAATCGGATTTGATCGGGCCTTCCGGGCCAAACACCACGCAAGACGCCACGGTCGCTTCGCCGCTGGAATGGCTGATGTCGTAACACTCCAGACGCTGTGGTGGCTCGTCCAGGTTCAACACTTCTGCCAGTGCATCGAAACGTGCCGCGACGTGCTGACGATTAGCCAGGCGTGCGCCCAAGGCCTGCTCGGCATTGGTGACCGCCAATTGCTGCCAGCGCGCTCGCGTACCGCGTACCCGATGACTGATCGTCAGTTCGCGACCGCGCAGGGCTTCAATGGCTTCGATCAGCGTCGGGAAGTCTTCATGAACTACGTTGACGATCAGCTCGCTCGGCAAGTCGCGCTCGGGGCTGGTGATGAAGTACTGGCCGAGAAAGGCGGCCATGACTTCGGATACATCTTCGTCGATACCGGTTTGCGGGAAGAAGTTCTTGCTGCCCAGCACCCGTCCACCGCGCACGCTGATCAGGTGAACGCAAGCACCGCCCGGATTGACGAAGGCAGCGATCACATCGATATCGCCGGTGCCGCCTTCCATGCTTTGCTGGTCCTGGACGCGGCGCAACAATGAAATCTGGTCACGCAACTCCGCGGCGCGCTCGAATTCCAGATTGATCGCCGCCTCCTCCATGCCCGCAGACAACTCGTCCGTCAGGGCATTGCTGCGCCCTTCAAGGAACATCACCGAGTGGCGAACGTCTTCGGCGTACACCTCAGGCTCGACCAACCCCACGCACGGTGCCTTGCAACGTTTTATCTGGTATTGCAGGCAAGGTCGCGTGCGGTTCTTGTAATAGCTGTCTTCACACTGACGGACAAAAAATGTCTTTTGCAAAAGGCTCAGGCTTTCGCGAATCGCGCCGGCGCTCGGGTAAGGACCAAAATACTTGCCTTTGGCCTTCTTCGCGCCGCGATGGATGCTCAAGCGAGGGAACTGGCCATCCGAGAGAAAAACGTAGGGGTACGATTTGTCATCGCGCAGCAGGATGTTATACGGCGGGCGCCATTCCTTGATCAGCGTCTGCTCAAGCAGCAGGGCTTCGGTTTCGTTGGCGGTGATGGTGGTTTCGACTTGAGCGATACGCGCCACCAGCGCCGCCGTCTTGGGCGCCAGGCCAGATTTTCGGAAGTAGCTCGACAGGCGATTCTTCAGGTTCTTGGCTTTACCTACATATAACAGGCGCGCTTCGCTGTCGAACATGCGATACACACCGGGGCGCCCACTGACCGTCGACAGAAAAGCGCTGGGATCGAAGGCTTCAGTCATTGTCAGAGGCTGGCATCGACCATGCCGTGACGAACCGCCAACAGCGTCAGCTCGACATCACTGCTGATCGAAAGCTTCTCGAAAATGCGGTAACGGTAAGTGTTGACCGTTTTGGGCGACAGGCAAAGTTTGTCGGAAATTATCTGTACTTTCTGACAGCCGACAATCATCAGCGCGATCTGAATCTCGCGCTCGGACAACGCATCAAAGGGCGAATCGTTGGTCGGCTGGAAGGATTTGATCGCCAGTTGTTGGGCAATCTGCGGGCTGATATAACGCTGCCCGGCAAACACCAGGCGAATGGCCTGAACCATTTCCGGCAACCCGGCGCCCTTGGTCAGGTAACCGGCAGCACCGGCCTGCAACAACCGCGTCGGAAACGGATCTTCCTCACACACGGTGACCGCGACGACTTTGATATCCGGGTGACTGCGCAATAGTTTGCGCGTAGCTTCAAGACCGCCGATCCCGGGCATCTTGACGTCCATCAACACCACATCAGGTTTCAGCTCACGCGCTTTCAGCAGGGATTCTTCCCCTGACTCAGCCTGGCCGACTACTTGTAGGCCATCGATGTCAGCCAGCATTCGTGTAATGCCTGTACGAACGAGATCATGGTCATCGACTACTAGCACCCTAATCAAGCAGACACCTCGCGATTTGGTCTAATTGGGTTGCCGGACACCTTAGCAAAAAGCAACTGGCAGACCTAGCGGCAAGCGTCATATAAAAAGTATCAATTCGTCTTGAAAGGCTTGTTGCCCGCGTGTTTCAGCGCAGCACCCCACCGGCATCACGCTGCATTCTCAGGAAACACTCGTCTTTGCCGACCACCTTCAGCCCTTTTCTCTCGTAAAGCTTTTTTGCCGGATTGTTTTCAAAAACGGTCAGGCGTAACGCCGGGCGTCGTTCCTGGCACACAAGTGCGAATACCTGATCGATCACCCAGGAGCCCGCGCCCTGCCCCTGGAATGCCCCGAGGATATGCAGTTCGCGAATGTATAAGGCATTCGCATCACGACTCAAGCTGACAAAACCCAAAACTGCATCATTGCGCACAATCACGCGGTTCTCGCGCCCGGCCCAAGCGACATCAAACGCCTCATCCAGCCAAAGCAAGTCGTGCTGAATGTAATAGCGCATCATATTGTCGCGTGTCAGCTTCCGGGCGAAGTCGAGATCCCGGGGTGCCACCGGCCGTAATTCGAAATGCATTCAAGCCTCCGAAACATCAACGATATGCCCGCGCCACACACCCGCTTCGCGGTGAGCCACTGTCATCAAATTTCCGCTGCCCGGTGCCGCAACAATGAGCGAACCGTCCGGCGCCCAGATTGCACTGCGCCCTGCAGACTCCCAGCCTCCGGTTGCACCGCCGTGGTTGGCCATCAGTACCATCATTGAATGCGTAACGGCGTAGCCTTGCAGCAGTTCCGTGTCCGTGGCATAGCCGTTTTCCGTGATCAGCACCCCGGCGGCATACAGGTCGGCGCCCTGCTCCGCGGCGGCGGCAGCATGACTGGCGTGAGAAAAATCGGCACACACCGCCAGCGCCACCCTATCTTCTCCGACCGTCAACATCGAACCACCTGCGCCCGGGGCAAACGCCACTTCTTCGCCGGGGTGCAAATGCTGCTTGCTGTAAACCCCGAGCGATCCATCAGCACCGAACACCAATGCGCCAATCAATACCGGCGAATCGTCTGACAGCCGAATCGGCATGCCGACAACACTCGTCACACCGACTTCCCGGGCGAAATTGCGCAACGGCCGCAGCACCTCGGCATCCGGCGCGATTGCCAACCCGGCCGCCAAGCCGCGCTCATACCCAGTCAGTGACAACTCCGGAAAGACCAGCAACTGAACACCTTGCTCCGCGGCAACCTGCATGAAGCGCCGATGCCGAACAATGTTGGCGGCGAGATCACCCGCGATGGAGATTGATTGAGCGGCGGCAATGATCAATGGCGTCATGCTTCATCCTTGTGACGTTAATGGGTGGGCAAAACCCAAAGTGTGTCATAAAGCGGCGTGCATTAAAGCGATAGAAAACACAGTCGACCATCGATAGCATTTTCTGATTGAAACTGCGCACCGGCCTCGAGTAAGCTCGGCGCATCCATCGGAGACAGACCATGTTCAACGCCCTCTCACAGCTTCCAACGATCAGCGCGCTGCGCTCGACGGCAGCTGCGCGGGTGAATGACGTGTGCGCTCCGGTCAGCTTTTATTTTGGGTATTGGTTTAGCCACTGGCGCGCCTGATACCCACAAGGCGCCCACTTTAAACGGGTCGCCGCCAGAGTTTTCCAAACCCCCGGTCGGCCTCCCGACCGGGGGTTTTGTTTTTTCAGCCCCGCACACATTTGCGACACACCAGACACTTTGAGGATTCACGACATGAACTACGCCACTTATTACCGTTACGACAGTTTTGCCGCATGGCGATTTACCAGCCTCCGCTCGGGACAGCCTGCCGCCTCCGATCGGTCACCCACAGGTGGCAAACACACACACGCAGCCAATCCGGCCAATTGTCGAACACCCCAGTAGGGCCGAGCGCGCGGGAACGAACCCGCCGCCAGCCCAGGAAGCCTTGCCATGAACTCGTCCGTCTCTGCTCTGCCGCTTTCCACGTTGAGCCCTGCCAATGAAGCGCTGACTTTACGTCTGCCCAGCTCATTGCAACTCAAACAGCAACTACCCCTCAGCAACGCCCTGACCCGACAAGTCGCTGCTCACCGCGACGCGGTCCGTGCGATCCTCAACGGTGAAGACTCCCGTTTGCTGGTAATCGTCGGCCCTTGCTCGATTCATGACCCGCAGTCTGCCCTCGAATACGCGACCAACCTTGCCCGACTCGCCACCGACGTCAGCGATGAAATGCTGCTGGTAATGCGGGCTTACGTCGAAAAACCTCGCACCACTGTCGGCTGGAAAGGCCTGGCCTACGACCCGCATCTGGATGGCAGCGATGACATGGCCGGCGGTTTGACGCTGTCGCGCGAGCTGATGCGCGAAATGCTCCACCTCGGCTTGCCGATTGCCACCGAATTGCTGCAACCCATGGCCGCCGGTTACTTTGATGACCTGCTGAGCTGGGTGGCAATTGGTGCCCGTACCACCGAATCGCAGATCCACCGGGAAATGGCCAGCGGCCTTGGCATGCCGGTCGGGTTCAAGAACGGCACCGATGGCGGCGTGGCGGTTGCCAGCGACGCCATGCGCTCAGCCGCCCATCCGCATCGGCATTTCGGCGTCGACAGCCAGGGACATCCTGCGATCATCCAGACGCCTGGCAATCCCGACACTCACCTGGTGTTGCGCGGCGGACACCGTGGACCGAACTACGACCGCGACAGCGTCGCCCAGGTAAACCGCGATTTGACTCGGCTCAAGATCCCTGCACGGATCATGGTCGACTGCAGCCACGCCAATAGCGGCAAAGACCCGGCACGGCAACCCCCGGTGTTCAACGACGTACTGGAACAACGCCTGCAAGGTGACCGTTCGCTGATCGGCATGATGATCGAGAGTCATTTGTTCGAAGGTTGCCAGCCCTTGAGTCCAACCCTGCGCTACGGCGTCTCGGTCACGGATGGCTGTCTTGGCTGGGCCGGGACAGAGCAGTTGATGCGCCAGGGCGCCGACCGGCTTCGAGCGCAGCGCGGGAATCAATAAACGAGGCTAACGCAATTCTGTAGCTGGCGAAGCCCGCGTCGGCCAGTCCGCGCTCGGGCGAAGCCGTCGTAAAACCAGACGATGCGGTGTTTCAGGAAGTCCGCAAACTCAGGTTTACGACTGCTGCGCCCGAGCGCGGACCGGCCGATGCAGTCTTCGCCAGCTGCTACGGACTGCGTTGTGGCTTAAACACGACATTACTGACAGGTAATGGTGTTTCCTGAGTAGGCCATCGCAGGCAAACGCGCAGTTACAGATTAAAAGATGTCGAAACATTCCGAACGAGACTTCAACCACATTCGAAATTTCCTACGTTTTCTATTCCTTTTTCATCAGCTTACAGCGGATCCCTCATACACCGCTGAAGCGTAGAGGTGCTTTAGAGTGAGCCCATCTGCACACCTCTGAACGACCGCGAAAAGGAATGAACATGCTACGGAATGCAAACACCCAGTACCCTATCCTGCTGATCCACGGGCTCTTCGGCTTCGATCGCATCGGCACGGCCGAATTCTTCCATAACGTCAAGCAGTCCCTGCGAAATGCGGGGGCAAGGGTGTTCATCCCGCAGTTGTCGGCTACGCATAGCAACGAAGCGCGTGGCGACCAACTGTTGGCACAGATCGACCGGGTGCTGGAGGGAACCGGCGCCAGCAAGGTCAACTTGATCGGCCATAGCCAAGGTGCATTGGCCGCACGCTATGCAGCGGCGCTGGCCCCCCATGCCATTGCATMGGTGACTTCCGTCAGCGGCCCAAACCACGGTTCTGAGTTGGCCGACTTCCTGCGTAAGGCACTGACGCCCGGCCGTCTGCCGGAACATGTCGCCGCAACGGTGGCGACGCTGTTCGCCGATTTTATATCGTTGCTCAGCGGCAACCCGCACCTGCCGCAGAACGCTGTCGCCGCGCTCAATGCGCTGACCACCGAAGGCGTGGGTGCTTTCAACGACAAGTACCCTCAAGGGTTGCCGAAGACATGGGGTGGTAAAGGGCGTGAACTGGTCAACGGTGTGCGTTATTACTCGTGGAGCGGCACGTTACAGGGAACCCTTCTCGACGAAGGGCTTTATGCGCTCGATCCGCTGCATGGGTTCCTTCGCGCCTTTTCCCATTATTTCACCACGGAAGCGGAGCAAAATGACGGCATGGTCGGACGCTACAGCTCACACTTGGGAAAAGTCATCTGCTCCGATTATCCGCTGGATCACCTGAGCAGCCTCGGTCATACAGGCGGCCTGAATCGCAAAGCCATCGATCCCCTGGCGCTCTATGTGCAGCATGCCGAGCGTCTGAGAAACGCCGGCCTATAATCTGTCCGGAACTTTGACGAGAAATAGACCACTGAATCCGGTAGGCTCCGCACTTTACTGAATATTGAAAGGAGTATTTCCCATGGCTAAAGCCACTGCCCGTCACATCCTGGTTGCCTCGGAAGCCAAGTGCAACGAACTGAAAGCCCAGATCGAAGGCGGCGCTGATTTCGGCGAAGTCGCCAAAGCCAACTCCACATGCCCGTCCAGCCGTCAAGGCGGCGACCTGGGTTCGTTCGGTCCTGGCCAAATGGTCAAGGAATTCGACGCCGTGGTGTTCAGCGCTCCAATCAACGTCGTACAAGGCCCGGTGAAAACCCAGTTCGGTTATCACTTGCTGGAAGTGACCAGCCGTCAGGACTGATCGATCCGCCAGGCTTTACGCATAACGGCCCGCCTTTTGGTGGGCCGTTGTGTTTCACATACGTTTTTAGGCTGGCGACGGA
>NZ_JBFULH010000191.1:0-7545 GCF_056400445.1 Pseudomonas sp. P5_B2
ATATGGTCCAGATGGTAACAAAATCCTTTAGTCACTGGCGCGCCCTCTGCGTTGCGCCAGTCAGTCTGAATCGCTAGAGTTCGGCAGTCTTTTTACTCGCTCGACTCAATAATCAATACAAATGGGAGTGACTTGTGGAAATTGCCTGTCTGGATCTTGAAGGTGTACTGGTCCCGGAAATCTGGATCGCTTTCGCCGAAAAAACCGGGATCGAATCGCTCCGTGCCACCACTCGGGACATTCCCGATTACGACGTGCTGATGAAGCAACGTCTGCGAATCCTCGACGAACACGGCTTGAAACTCACCGATATTCAGGAAGTGATTGCCACTCTCAAACCACTCGATGGCGCCATTGAGTTCGTCAATTGGCTGCGTGAGCGCTTTCAGGTGGTGATTCTGTCGGATACGTTCTACGAATTTTCCCAGCCGCTGATGCGTCAACTGGGCTTCCCGACGTTGCTCTGCCATCGACTGATTACCGACGATACCGGTCGGGTGACCAGCTATCAGCTGCGTCAGAAAGACCCCAAGCGTCAGTCGGTGTTGGCCTTCAAGAGCCTTTACTACCGGGTGATCGCGGCGGGGGATTCTTACAACGACACCACGATGCTGGGTGAGGCGGATGCCGGGATTCTGTTCCACGCGCCGGACAATGTGATCCGCGAGTTCCCGCAGTTTCCGGCGGTGCATACCTTTGACGAGCTGAAGCAGGAATTTATCAAGGCTTCGAATCGTGCTTTGAGTTTGTAGTCGACCTTGAGGACGCCTTCGCGAGCAGGCTCGCTCCCACAGGTGATCACCGACCCTGTAGGAGCCGGGCTTGCCCGCGATGCTTTTAAAGGTTTTGCAGGGTATCGAGCAACACCTTTACCTTGGTAATCGATTCCTGATACTCGGCCTGCCATTCGGAATCGGCGACGATCCCGCCGCCGCCCCAGCAACACACCTGCCCGTCCTTGACCAGCAAGCTGCGAATCGCGATGGAGCTGTCCATCTCGCCGCGCACGTCCAGATACAGCAGTGACCCGCAGTACAAGCCGCGCCGGGTTGGCTCCAGCTCATCAATGATCTGCATCGCACGAATTTTCGGCGCACCAGTGATCGAACCGCCGGGGAAGCTGCCGGCGATCAGGTCCAACGCATCCCGTTCATCCGCCAGTTCACCGGTCACGCTGCTCACCAGGTGATGCACATTCGGATAGCTTTCCAGGCTGAACAACTCCGGCACCCGCACCGAACCGATGCGACAGGTGCGGCCGAGATCGTTGCGCAACAGGTCGACAATCATCAGGTTTTCCGCACGGTCCTTTGGGCTGGCCAGCAGTTCGGCGGCGTTCGCAGCATCTTCAACTGCGGTCAGGCCGCGAGGGCGGGTGCCTTTGATTGGGCGGGTTTCCACATGACGTTTGCTGACTTTGACGAAGCGCTCTGGAGACAGGCTCAGCACCGCGCCACCCTCGGGCAGGCTCTGGAAACCGGAAAAGGGTGTCGGGCACGCGGCTCGCAGTGCGACATACGCAGCCCAAGGATCGCCTTGGCACTCGGCGCGGAAGCGCTGGGCGAAGTTGACCTGATAGCAATCACCGGCCTGAATGTAGTTTTGAATACGTTCCAGCGCCCGGCGATATTCGTCGGCGCTCAGATCGGCACTCATTGGTGATTTCAGTGTGAAGGGGTCAACAGCTTCGGCGGTCGGCTGACTGAACAGCATGATCAGACGCTGGCGTTCGCTATCGATCAGCGACGGGTGAAACACCAGTTGACTGGTTTGCAACTGGTGATCGCTGATCAAGGCCCAGTCATACAACCCGAAACGCGCGTCGGGCAAGTGCAGGTCGTCTTGCGACTGACTCGGCAGATGCTCCAGGTGCCGACCGAAGTCGTAGCTCAGATAACCGATCAGGCCGCCAGCGAAGGGCAGTTCATCAGGCACAGCCGCTTCACCGAGCCGTGTCAGATGATCGCGCAAGCGTTGCAGGAAATCTCTGCCGCTTTCGTCGGGCAGCACCGCCAATTGCTCCAGCGGCCAGGCGCTGAGCAGATCAAAACGGCCACGCTCGGCGCTCGGCCGGCCACTGTCGAGCAGCACGGCACCGGGGGCATGACGAATCGCCGCGAAGTACTCGGCGGGGTTGGCTCGATAAGGGAGTGGGTGTACAGAACAGGTCAACATGGGCGGGGCAGATCAGCCATCGAGGCGGGGTGGCGATTGTAGACCTCTGCAGGAATTGCTCCTAGAGGGGATGTCGGGAAGAGATAGATTGAGAGCGGCTGATTGCATCATTGTGGCGAGGGGGCTTGCCCCCGTTGGGCTGCGAAGCGGCCCCAAAACCATTCACTTTAATAGTGCCAGGCAGATCACATCAGCTGGTTTGCGACTGCTGCGCAGCCGAACGGGGCAAGCCCTCTCGCCACAAAGCCCCCTCACTACAGGGATCAGCCCTCAACCGCCGGAATATGCCCAAACATCTCCTGAACAAACTCCACTCGCTCTTTCACCGTCTCAGTAACCCCGCGAGCCTTCAACTCCTCCAGTCGAGCCTCTACCGCGTGCGTGCGCAAGGTCAGGCCGCAATCGTTGGCGATCTGAATGTTCAACCCCGGCCGGGCATTGAGTTCAAGAATCATCGGGCCTTTTTCCTGGTCCAGGACCATATCGACGCCGATATAACCCAGCCCGCACAGCTCATAACAGCCGGCGGCGAGTTTCATGAAACCGTCCCAGTAGGGCAGTTRCACGCCATCGACTGCGTTGGTGGTGTCCGGGTGTTTGGTGATGATGTTGTTCAGCCACGTACCGCGCAATGTCTCGCCGGTCGCAAGGTCGACGCCGACGCCGATGGCGCCCTGGTGCAGGTTGGCCTTGCCGCCGGATTGCCGGGTCGGCAGGCGCAACATGGCCATCACCGGGTAGCCCATCAGCACGATGATGCGAATGTCCGGCACGCCTTCATAGCTGATGCTCTTGAAGATCTGGTCCGGGATCACCCGGTATTCGATCAGCGCGCGATCGCGGTGACCGCCCAGGGAATACAGGCCGGTGAGGATACTGGAGACATGGTGCTCGATTTCCTCATGATCGATGATCTTGCCGGACACCGTGCGGTAGCGGCCCTCGAAACGGTCGGCAATCACAATAATGCCGTCACCGCCCGCGCCCTGGGCCGGTTTGATCACGAAGTCGGTGCGCCCGCCGATGATCTCTTCGAGGTTGTCGATTTCCTTCTCGGTAGAAATCACGCCATACATTTCCGGCACATGAATGCCGGCAGCAATGGCGCGTTCCTTGGTGATGATCTTGTCATCGACAATCGGGTACAGGCTGCGCTTGTTGTACTTGAGCACGTAGTCCGCGTTGCGCCGATTGATGCCCATGATGCCCCGGGCTTCCAGGGCCTTCCAGGTCTTCCAGAAACCGAACATCAGGCGTCAGCCTTCTTCAGGAACGCCTTGAAACGCACCAGTTCGGTCAGGCGGTAGCCGCGATAGCGACCCATCGCCAGCATGAAGGCCACCAGGATCAGCAGGATCGCCGGGAAGGTGAACACGAAGTACACCAGCTCCGGTACGGTCATGATCAAGTGCGCCAGGGATGCGGCGAACAGGGTGCCGATGGCCACTTTCATGGCAAAGCCCGAGCCGCGTTCTTCCCAGGTAATCGACAAGCGTTCGATAGTCATCGTCAGAATCACCATCGGGAACAGCGCCACCGACAGCCCGCGTTCCAGGCCGAGTTTATGGCTGAACAGGCTGATGGCTGCAATCAGTACCACCACGAAGGTCAGCACCACCGACAGCCTCGGCAGCATCTGTAGCTTCAGGTGTTCGAGGTAGGAACGCAGCGTGAGCCCCAGCGCCGTGATGATCGTAAATAGCACGATACCGAAGCCGAGCTGGGTTTCGCGGAAGGCGAGGGCGATCAGCACCGGGGTAAAGGTGCCGAGCGTCTGAATGCCGATCAGGTTGCGCAGGATCAGAATCACCAGCACGCCAATCGGGATCATCACCATGATCATGAATGTTTGCTGGGTCTGCAGCGGCAGGCCATACAACGAGTATTCGAGGAAGTTGGCGTCGGTGTTTTCATCGGTCAGCTTGGCCAGGCGAATGGCGTTCATTTCGCTGTTGTTCAGGCTGAACGTCACGCTGGCTTTTTTGCCGCCATCGACCGTGATCAGGTTTTCATCGCCGGTCCACCACAGCAAACGGTCGGTCGGCAGGCCTTGCTCACCGGTTTCCGGGTTGAAGTACAGCCAGTCGGTGCCGTTGAAGCTGCGCAACCACAGCTCAGGCACTTGCGGCTGGTCGGCCACCAGACGAATGGTATGGACCTTCTCCACTGGCACGTGAGCGATGGACAGTACCAGCTCGATGATTTTGGCTTTGTTTGCGCTGGACGGATCGCCGGCCAGCAGCAGTTTCACATTGTCGTCGCTGAGGTTGTTGACCCGTTTGATCGCCTCGCCAATGAAGGTTTCGACGTCGGCCGAGTGCTGGCGAATCGGAGCGAGCAGGGCGTCGGCGGCGATTTTTTCCGGGCCTTCGACGGCGATGCTGTCGCGGAAAGTCGGGCCTTTGACTTTGGATTTTTCGCCGGAGTAACGCTTGGTCAGCACCAGGCGGTAATACAGTGTCTGGTTGCCCTTGGCCCGGCGCGCCGACCAGGTGACCTTGCGGTTGCCGTCGACACGGTTCACCGCCACGCCGTAATTATTGGAGATGAAGCTTTCGTTGAGGCTGACGAAGTCGCGGCTCAGCGGCGGCACGAACATCTGGATTTTGACCGGGTCCTTTGCACTGGCGACGAACTCGACCTTGGCGTCGATGTTCCACAAGTCGTCGGTGGCATCTTCGGTCACCGGAATGCCGAGCACGAAGATCTGATAGGCCGTAACTGAAATGCCCAGCACCACCAGGATGGCGATCAGCATTTTCAGATGGAGGTTGAGAGAGCGCATTGGAATTACTCTGCGGTATGAGCGTCGGTGGCGCAGGCGGGTTTGCCAGCAGCGTATTTAAGACTGGGGTCGACCAGCGCATCGAAGCGTTTGAGCGCTTCGGAGCCAATCAACAACGGGTATTGGAAAGCGCTGCGGTCGGTCAGGTTCACTTCGATGCTGCGTAAAGCCGAACCCATGCAAATGTCCAGCTCGATCACCGGGCGTGCCGTGTACTTCTTGCCTTCTTCCGGGTCGTAGTCACCGGCCCGACGCTTGATCTTGCTGACTCGGGCCAGTGGGCGTTCGATCGGGTGCGAATGGGCGGCGTCGATGGCCAGGTAAAAGCGCACCCAGGACTCGCCATTGCGCTTGAAGCGTTTGATGTCGCGAGCACTCAGTGAAGCAGTCTTCGCCCCGGTGTCGAGTTTGGCTGCGACTTCAAGGTTGATGCCATCCAGGGACGCGTACTCGTTGAGGCCGTACACCGTCTTACCCCCTGCCGCGGCAAAACCGGGCAGACAAAGGAGATAAAGGAATGTCGGGAAGGGCTTGAGTCTCATAAATCCTGGTGTGCAGCGGTCCGTACTTCGATTCAAGGCCCTGGCATTACTGCACAAGTTCCCTCGTATGCCTGTCAGCTATTAATGACAAGCCGTGCAGATGCCACAAACAAATGCGGGCGGCATTCTAGCACGGTGGTTTGATGGCGCCAGCTCTGGCAGGCGGCTATAAACCACTGTGCTGCTTTGTTATGGAGCGACTGGTTATTAGACGATTGTCGACAATATCGAATTAACCTTTGACTAAGCGCCCTGTTTTCGCTAGTTTTTGCGCCATCAGCTTTCAAGGTGTCGACAATATGTTGGATCAACTGGATCCCCCGCTCACTACCCAAGACGATTCGGAGACACTTTCCGAAAACGTCTTTCGGCGTATTCAAGCGGCCATCGTCAAGGGCGAGATCGCCCCGGGCAGCAAGATCTCCGAGCCAGAGCTGGCGCGCATCTATGGCATCAGCCGCGGGCCGCTGCGTGAGGCTATCCACCGCCTGGAAGGCCAGCGTCTGCTGGTGCGCGTGCCGCATGTTGGGGCGCGGGTGGTTTCGCTGAACCATGCCGAGTTGCTTGAGCTCTACGAAATCCGTGAGTCCCTTGAAGGCATGGCCTGCCGCCTGGCCGCCGAGCGCATGACCCTCGAAGAAATCGACGAACTGCGCCGCGTCCTCGAAACCCACGAGCGCGATGAGGCGTTTCGGGCCGGACTGGGCTACTACCAGCAGGAAGGCGATTTCGACTTCCATTACCGAATCATCCAGGGCAGCGGCAACCGCACGCTGACCCAAATGCTCTGCGGCGAGCTGTATCAATTGGTGCGCATGTACCGCATCCAGTTTTCCACCGTACCTAATCGCCCACACCAGGCGTTTGCCGAGCACCACCGAATTCTCGATGCCATCGCCGACCGTGACGGTGAACTGGCCGAGTTGTTGATGCGCCGTCACATCGGCGCCTCCAAACGCAATATCGCCCGTCATTACCAGGACGGCGCTAACCCGACAGCCAAACGAGGTGAGTCATGAGTTTGAACAAGAGCACTCCAGGCCAGCGTTTCCGCGATGCGGTCGCCAGCGAGCATCCATTGCAAGTGGTCGGCGCGATCAACGCCAACCACGCGTTGCTGGCCAAGCGCGCCGGTTTCAAGGCGATCTACCTGTCGGGTGGCGGCGTAGCTGCCGGCTCCCTCGGTGTACCGGACCTGGGCATCACTGGCCTGGATGACGTGTTGACCGACGTGCGTCGTATCACCGACGTCTGTGACCTGCCGCTGCTGGTGGATGTGGACACCGGTTTCGGTTCCTCGGCGTTCAACGTCGCCCGTACCGTGAAATCGATGATCAAGTTCGGCGCTGCCGCCGTGCACATCGAAGACCAGGTCGGCGCCAAGCGTTGCGGCCACCGTCCTAATAAAGAAATCGTATCGTTGCAGGAAATGGTCGACCGCATCAAAGCCGCAGTCGATGCGCGTACTGATGACAGCTTCGTGATCATGGCTCGTACCGATGCCCTGGCGGTTGAAGGTCTGGAATCTGCCCTGGATCGCGCTGCTGCGTGCATCGAGGCCGGCGCCGACATGATCTTCCCGGAAGCCATCACCGAACTGGACATGTACAAGCTGTTCGCCAGCCGCGTGAAAGCCCCGATCCTGGCCAACATCACCGAATTCGGCGCGACCCCGCTGTACACCACCGAGCAACTGGCTGGTGCTGATGTATCGCTGGTGCTGTACCCGCTGTCCGCTTTCCGTGCGATGAACAAAGCCGCGGAAAACGTTTACACCGCAATCCGCCGCGACGGCACGCAGCAGAACGTCATCGACACCATGCAGACCCGCATGGAGCTTTACGATCGCATCGACTACCACACCTTCGAGCAGAAGCTCGATGCGTTGTTCGCCGCGAAGAAGTAATGACGGACGCATTCCTGTAGCAGCTGCCGAGCCCGCGAGGCTGCGTCCGAGGCCGAAGGACTCGCAAAAGTCTGGTGGCCGATTTAGCGACTGCTACGCAGCCGAACGCTGCCTCGCGGTGCTCGACAGCTGCTACA
>NZ_JBFULH010000192.1:0-7510 GCF_056400445.1 Pseudomonas sp. P5_B2
GCGCTGTCCAACGGGGGCAAGCCCCCTCGCCACAGGAGTCGTCACTTCAGGCATTGCGCCCCTGCCTTGGCCACTTGCGCGTCTTGGTCGGACTTGACGCCGGACACGCCGACAGCACCAATCACCTGGCCGTCGACAATAATCGGCACGCCACCTTCAAGCGACGTCAGTAACGGCGCGGATAAAAAGGCGTAGCGTCCACCATTGACCATGTCTTCATAGCCCTTGGATTCGCGCCGGCCCAAGGCCGAGGTGCGGGCTTTTTCGGTGGCGATGTAGGCGCTGCTGGGCGCACAACCGTCGAGGCGTTCGAGTGCCAGGGGATGACCGCCGTCGTCGACAACCACGATGGTCACGGCCCATTGATTGTTCTGTGCTTCGGTGCGGGCGGCGGCGAGGATCTGACTGACTTCCGCCTGGCTCAATACGGCTTTGCTTTTCATGACAATCTCCGGTTCGTGATCAGGGCAGGGCGGCTTCGACCAGTTCGATCCAGTGCCTGACGGAGGTTCGACCCGCAGCGTCGAGGTGTGCCTGGCAACCGATATTGGCGGTGACAATGACCTCGGGATACCCGCTCTCCAGCGCATTGAGCTTGTTGTCGCGCAGTTGTCGGGACAGTTCGGGTTGGGTCAGCGAATAGGTGCCCGCCGAGCCGCAGCACAAGTGGCTATCGGGCACGGGCGTGATGTTGAAGCCCAGTCGCATCAGCAGCGCTTCAACCGCTCCGCCGAGTTTTTGTGCGTGCTGCAAGGTGCAAGGGCAATGGACCGCCAGGCGGTGGGCGCTGTGGATGCCGAGTGTTTCCAGCGGTTCAGCGCGCAACACTTCGACCAGGTCCTTGGCCAGCGCACTGACCTTTTTTGCCTTGTCGGCATAGGCCGGGTCGGCGCGGAGCAAGTGACCATAGTCTTTGATGAACGCACCGCAACCGCTGGCGGTTTGCACGATGGCTTCAACACCGTTTGCAATGCTCGGCCACCACGCATCGATGTTATGCCGAGCGCGATCCAGGCCGGCGGCCTGAGCGTCGAGGTGATAATCGACGGCGCCGCAGCACCCGGCCTCGGGGCTCGGTGTGATGCTGATGCCCAGTCGATCCAGCACGCGCGCGGTGGCGGCGTTGGTGTTGGGTGACAGCCCCGGCTGCACGCATCCTTCCAGTATCAGTACCCGCCTGGAGTGGCGCGCAGTCGGGCGCGGTTTGGCCGGGTACACGCGGCGAGGCAACTTGGCTTGCAGGGTACCTGGCAACAACGCACGAAACATCTGACCGCTGTTGACCAGTGCTTTGAACAGCCCGGGATTGGGCACGACGCTGCGCAACCCTTCGCGCAACAAACGCTGGTCGAGTGAGCGCGGTACGGCGGCATCCACTACCGCGCGCCCAATGTCGAGCAAGTTGTGATAATCGACGCCAGAGGGGCAGGTGGTTTCGCAGTTGCGGCACGAAAGACAACGGTCCAGATGCAGCTGGGTTTTTTGGGTGACCTCGTTACCTTCCAACACCTGCTTGATCAGGTAGATGCGCCCCCTAGGGCCATCCAGTTCATCGCCCAGCAACTGATAGGTCGGGCAGGTGGCATTGCAAAAACCGCAGTGCACGCAAGTGCGCAGAATGTTTTCGGCTTCTTTGGCGCGGGGCAGTTGGCGGGATTGTTCACTGAGTGTGGTTTGCATGGGTCAACACTCCGCGTACAGGCGACCGGGGTTGAAGATACCCCGTGGATCAAGCTGCTGCTTCAAGTTCTGATGGTAACGCATCAGCGCAGCAGGCAACGGTTGGAACGGGCTGTCGATCAGGCCATGGCTGTAACTGGTCACATGCCCGCCGACCTCACCGACGATCTTGCGAATGAACGACGCTTGCGCCTCGGATTTGAGCCAGCGCTGCGCCCCACCCCAATCGATCAATTGAACGCCGGGCAAGGAAAGGCGGGGCGTGTTGTGGGGCAAGGACAAGCGCCAAAGGGGCTGGTCCTCATCGAAGAAATCCAGTCGATGTTCGTTGAGATCCTCCCAATAGCTCGCGTCCAATAATTCGCCACCCAMTCGGTCATGGGCCGCCGCCACCGAGCCTTCGCCGCCCTCAAGCCGCACGTGCAGGTGTTGCCCATCGTGGCACGCCGCGCTGATCGGCAAGGGTTGCTGACCCCACTCCGCGAGGCGCTGCAAGGCACGATCACTGTCCATTTCCAGGCTGATACTCAGGCACTGACGGGATTTGGGCAACACCTTGAGTGACACTTCAGTCACCAAACCGAGTGCCCCGTAACTGCCGGCCATCAAGCGCGACAAGTCATAACCGGCGACGTTTTTCATGACTTCACCACCGAAACGCAAATGCTTGCCGTGCCCGGTGATCACCCGCGTGCCGAGGACAAAGTCCCTGACCGAGCCTGACCAGGGACGCCGTGGTCCCGACAACCCACAGGCAATCATRCCGCCGACGGTGGCGCCTTCACCGAAGGAGGGCGGTTCGCACGCCAGCATCTGCTGTGCGTCGTCCAATACATCGGCCAATTCTGACAACGGCGTACCGCAACGGGCGGTGATCACCAGTTCGGTCGGGTCATAGCTGACGATGCCTCGGTGAGTGCGCGTATCGAGCACCTCCCCCGCGACGATGCGTCCAAGGAAGGCTTTGCTGTTGGAGCCCTGAATGCGCAAAGGCGTGGCGTTTTGCAGCGCTTGATTGACCTGCTCCAGCAGTGCAGCGCTGTCATCCATGTCGAATTCGCTGCGCATCAGAAACGCTCCAGATCAGGGAAGGGCAACTGACCCATATGTACGTGCAAGGCGCCAAATTCGGCGCAGCGATGCAGGGCCGGAATGTTCTTGCCGGGATTGAGCAGGCCGCTCGGATCGAAGGCGGCTTTGACCGCATGGAACAGCGTCAGCTCATCGCTGTTGAACTGCGCACACATCTGATTGATCTTCTCGCGGCCCACACCGTGTTCACCGGTAATGCTGCCGCCGACCTTCACGCACAATTCGAGGATCTTGCCGCCCAAGGTTTCGGCACGGTCGAGCTCACCGGGTTGGTTGGCATCGAACAAAATTAGCGGGTGCATGTTGCCGTCACCGGCATGGAACACGTTGGCCACCCGCAGGCCATATTCGGCCGACAGCGCTGCGATAGCCTGCAACACGCCGGGCAGCTCACGGCGCGGGATCGTCCCGTCCATGCAGTAATAATCCGGCGACAGGCGTCCCACTGCCGGGAAGGCATTCTTGCGTCCGGCCCAGAAACGCACGCGTTCGGCCTCGTCGCGGGCCTGGCGGACTTCGGTGGCGCCGGCCTGTTCCAGCACTTGGYGCACACGGTTGCAATCATCCTGCACGTCGGCTTCCACGCCATCGAGTTCGCAGAGCAAAATGGCTTCGGCGTCGACCGGATAACCGGCATGGATAAAATCTTCAGCAGCGCGAATGGCCAGGTTGTCCATCATCTCCAGGCCGCCGGGGATGATGCCGGCGGCAATGATGTCACCCACCGCGCGGCCGGCTTTTTCGACAGAATCGAAGGCCGCCAGCAGCACTTTCGCGGTCTGCGGTTTGGGTAGCAGTTTGACCGTCACCTCGGTGATCACCCCGAGCATGCCTTCGGAACCGGTGAACAAGGCCAGCAGGTCGAAGCCCGGCGAGTCGAGCGCGTCAGAGCCCAGCGTCAGGTGTTCGCCCTCGACGGTCAGGATGTCGACCTTGAGCAGGTTGTGCACGGTCAGACCGTACTTGAGGCAATGCACGCCGCCGGCGTTTTCGGCGACATTGCCGCCGATGGAACAGGCAATCTGCGAAGAGGGGTCCGGTGCGTAGTACAGGCCGAACGGCGCCGCTGCCTGGGAAATCGCCAGGTTGCGCACGCCCGGCTGAACCCGCGCGGTGCGGGCGGCGGGGTCGATGTCCAGAATGTTGTTGAAGCGCGCCATCACCAGCAGCACGCCTTTTTCCAGCGGCAATGCACCACCGGACAAACCCGTACCGGCACCACGGGCAACCACCGGGACGTGCCGCTCATGGCAGACTCGAAGCACGCCCTGGACTTCGTCGAGGTGACGGGGCAGCACCACCAGCAGGGGCGTGGTGCGGTAAGCGGAGAGTCCGTCGCATTCATACGGCCTGAGCTCTTCCTGCTGATGGAGGATTTCCAGATCGGGCAACCGCGCGTGCAGCGCATGGAGCAGGGCGGCTTTATCGACGTCGGGCAAAACGCCGTCGACGCGTTCATCGTAAAGAATGTTCATCGACTGATCTCGACCCTCAGTTGCTTTTATTCGAGGTCTTCCGCTGGCAGTTAACGTGCATCATTGGCCTGCCGGGTTTTTCTGTCTATGGGTTGTTTAACGGGCACTCCGGCGGTTTTCTGGCTGATAGAGAAAACAACCTTCAAAACATTAGCTTATCCCTGCTCGTTCGCCGCTATTGCTAGGAGGTAGACACGCCAAAGCTGCGTCTGTATGAGCCTTTCAACCACCCAACCCTGTTATTGAAAACGTCGCGACTGTCGTGAAAACGACCTGTTTGCGCTGAACGCGTAGCATCGCGACTTTTCTGTTGAACGACTGTTCAGCTTCGATTATGTTGGTGGCCACCTCCCCCGGCTGGTTGCGCGGGCTTGCGTTTCTTCAATTCGAACGAGGCACTGGCATGCGGTTTTCACCCTTTGTTGAGCGGATTTCAGGCGACGGAGTGGCCGCCTGGGATATTCACAATGCCGGCCTTGAAGCTCAGCGCCGTGGTGAGGATGTGATCATTCTCAGCGTCGGTGACCCGGATTTCCCCACGCCCGATTTCATTACCGATGCCGCCATTGAAGCGCTGCGCGAGGGCGACACTCATTACACCGAGATCGCCGGGCGCCAAGCCTTGCGCGAAGCCATTGCCACCCGCTACAGCCCACTGTTCGACCGTGAGGTGCCAGCGTCCAACGTGATCGTCGCGGCCGGGGGGCAAAACGCGTTGTTCATCGCTTCAATGTGCTTGCTCGACAGCGGCGATGAAGTGATTGCCCTGGACCCGATGTACGTGACCTACGAGGCAACGCTCAAGGCCTCCGGTGCAACGCTGGTGCGGGTGCCGTGCTCGGCAGATTCAGGTTTCAGGCTCGATGCCGCCGTGCTGGCCAAGGCCATCACCCCGCGCACCCGGGCGATTTTCTTCTCCAACCCGAACAACCCCACCGGCGTGGTGCTCAACCGCGAAGAACTGCAAGCCATCGCCGACCTCGCCATCGAACATGACCTGTGGGTGGTGGTCGACGAAGTCTACGAAAGCCTCGCCTTCGAACGCGCACACCTCAGCCTCGCCGCCTTGCCGGGCATGGCCGAGCGCTGTGTGGTGATCGGCAGCCTGTCAAAATCCCATGCCATGACGGGCTGGCGCATCGGCTGGATCGTCGCCAACGAAGCTTTGATCGCTCACGCCGAAACCCTGGTGCTGAGCATGCTGTATGGCTTACCGGGGTTTGTCATGGAAGCAGCGCTGAAGGCGGTGCAGGCCCACGACGACGTGACCCACGGCATGCGCGATATCTATCGCCGCCGTCGCGATCTGGTAGTCGCGAGCCTGGCGGATTGCCCGGGCATTTCGGTGCTCAATCCCGATGCCGGCATGTTCGTGCTGGTAGACGTGCGCGACACCGGGCTGACCTCGCTGGAGTTCGCCTGGCGTCTGCTGCGTGAGGCACAGGTGTCGGTCCTCGATGCGGCGGCGTTTGGCGAGCCGGCACAAGGTTTTGTGCGGCTCTCGTTCACCTTGGGTGAAGAACGGCTGGCCCAGGCTTGTGCGCGTATTCGCAAGTTTGTCCTGGTGCTCAAAGGTGAAGCGCCACGGCCCGTGATCAGCTGCGTCACCCGCCAGGCCAGCGTTGCACCGGTCACGGCCAAAACCATGATCGAGGTCGATGGCCTGCACAAACGCTTCGGCAATATCGAAGTGCTCAAGGGTGTGTCCCTGACGGCCCGTGAAGGTGATGTGATTTCCCTGATCGGCGCCAGCGGCTCGGGCAAAAGTACCTTGCTACGCTGCATCAACATGCTTGAGATACCGGACCAGGGACGCATTCTGGTGGACGGCGAAAGCATCAAGCTCAACCACGACCGTCCCGGCGCGCCACTGGTGTCCGACGCCAAGCAGTTGGTGCGGATCCGTTCGAGCCTGGGCATGGTGTTTCAGAACTTCAACCTCTGGCCCCATCGCACGGTGCTGGAAAACCTCATCGAAGCGCCGACCCAGGTCCTGCGTGAAAGCCGCGCCGAGGCGACCGAGCGCGCCGAAGCCTTGCTCGAACGCGTGGGGCTTGCGGCCAAGCGCAACGAGTACCCGGCGTTTCTCTCCGGGGGACAGCAACAACGGGTGGCCATCGCCCGGGCCCTGGCCATGCGGCCCAAGGTCATGCTGTTCGATGAACCCACCTCGGCACTCGACCCGGAACTGGTCGGCGAAGTGCTGCGGGTGATCCGCTCCCTCGCAGAAGAAGGCCGGACCATGATCCTGGTGACCCATGAGATGGCCTTTGCCCGCGATGTCTCTTCCAAAGTCGCCTACTTGCATCAGGGGCTGATCGAGGAAACCGGTTCGCCGGATGAAGTGTTCGTACACCCACGCAGCGAACGTTGCCGACAATTCGTCAACGCTCATCAGACTCGCTAATAAATCTAAAAAAAGACGGGGAAAAATCATGGGAAATCGACGTTTGGCAAACTGGTTTACCGGCGCGGCCTGCTTGCTGCTGGCCGGGATTAGCGCGGCGCACGCCCAGCCGATCAGGTTCGCGGTCGCAGCCGAACCCTATCCGCCGTACACCGAGAAGCAGGCCAACGGTGAATGGAAAGGCTTTGAGGTCGACCTGATCCACAAGCTGTGCAGCGAAATGAAAGCCGAGTGCGAAATCAAGGAAGTGGCGTGGGACGGCATCATTCCGTCGTTGCTGGCGAAGAAGATCGACGTGATTTTTTCCTCGATGTCGGTGACTGAAGAACGCGAAAAACAGATCGCGTTCAGCAAGGCTTACTACGACTCGGTGATCGCCATTGTCGGTCCGAAAGGCGCCTCGGTTAAGAAGTACCCGGATGACCTCAAGGGCAAAATCATCGGCGTGCAGAACTCCACGGTGAGCGCCAGCTACTTGAAGACTTACTACGAAAAAATCGCTGACGTGAAGTACTACGACACCCAGGACTCGGCCAACGCCGACCTGATTGCCGGTCGCATCGACTTGATGATGGCGGATGGCACGGCCATGGCGGCCTTCGTGCAGACGCCGGATGCGAGCAACCTGGAATACCTCGGCGCGGTGCCTTATGACCCGATTTTCGGCAAAGGTGTGGGCGCCGGCCTGCGCAAGGATGACATCGAGCTCAAGGCCAAACTCGACAAAGCCATCCAAGGCCTGCTGGCGAGCAAGGACTATGAAGACCTGTCCCAACACTACTTCGGCACCAGCGTGAAACCAGCGTTCTGACTTCCACACAAATCCTGTGGCAAATGCAAAACCTGTGGGAGCGGG
>NZ_JBFULH010000193.1:0-7493 GCF_056400445.1 Pseudomonas sp. P5_B2
GGCTGAAGGCCATGGCCACCGGCCGTGAGCCCTGTTTGGCTAGCACCACACGAATCGATTCCGGCATGCGTTCGGCCAACAGGCTGAAAAATTCGCGGGTCAAATAAGGCCGTTGCCGACGTACCGCGTAGGTATTGGCGTAGCACGCATAGACGAAATCCCACTGCGCCTGATCCAGCTGCCGACCTTCAAGCCATTCGAAATCAATGCCCTGTCCCGCGACTTGCTCACGCTCTTTGCGCATCTGCTTGCGTTTGCGTGAACTCAGCACGTCGAGAAAATCCTGAAAATCCCGATAGCTGCGATTCTGCCAGTGGTACTGACAGCCAATTCGCTGCAACCATCCGGGCTGTTCGGCCAGTGCAGCGTCAGTGAACGGGTCAGTGAAGTTGATGTGTGCGCTGGAGAGTTCTTCTATCTCAAGATAGCCCGGCAGGCTTTTGAGCAACTCGAAACCGTCCTCGACGCTGGCCGCCAGCAAGCGTGGCCCGCTGACGGGACTGAAGGGTACGGCGGTCAATAACTTGGGGTAATAGTCGATGCCGGCCCGCTCGCAGGCATCCGCCCAGGCATGATCGAACACGTACTCGCCATAGGAATGCCACTTGCGGTAACTGGGCAGCGCGGCGATCAGCCGATCCCCTTCGATGTGCAACAAATGCTCGGGTTGCCAGCCGGAATGCGGTCCGATACTGCCACTGTCTTCCAGGGCACTGAGGAACGCATGGCGCAGAAATGGTTGATGCTCAGGTACGAGTGCATCCCAGGTGTGCGATGCTATTTCGGACAGTTTTTCCAAACGTTGCAACGGCATCAATTTCAACTCCACTCTTGCTGAAAGCCCTGCGAGCCTGTTTCCTGCCCCCGCAATGAATCCCTTTGTTATGGAATGTCCTTGCGACGCTCGGCAGCGAGACGTTCGGCCAGAGCGTCGGCGTTCGGCACAGTTTCTTCGGGCATGGCACGCAATGTCGCCTGCATCAGCCTCATCTGACGAATGAAGCGCCGGCAATTCGGGCAGAACATCAGGTGATGACGCACCATCAGCCGCTCACGAAAACTCAACTGACCGTCAAGATAATCGCTGGAGCGTGCCACTTGTTCCTTGCAAGTCAACATTCCCCGGTCTCCTCAAAATGCTCCACCGTCGCAAACACCTTCAACCGCGCCCTGTGTAGCAGCACGCGAACATTGGAGAGCGAGATTTCCAGAAGATTACAGATCTCCTGCAACTCCAGCCCTTGACGCTCACGAAGTGACAACACACTTCTTTGCAGCTCAGACAGGTTCAGTAACGTGTGATCCAGACATTCGCGCAACTCGCTTTCGGTCAGCAGTGCCTCCGGCGTGTCCTGGTGCCATGTGAAGGGAGCCACCAGCCAGTGACCATCACCGGGCGAGAAACGATCATCATCGATGGTGCCGTGGGGTGACGGCAGGTCATCGAGGAGCACTTCGCGGCGGTTTTGTTTGTATCGACCTTTTGCCGCATTGGCCGTAATGGTCAGCAACCAAGTCTTGAGGCTGGAGCGCCCCTCGAATTTACTCAAGCTGCGCACGACCGACAGCCACGCATCCTGGACGATTTCATCGGCATGGCGATTGCCCACAATCGCATAGGCCACCGCGCGCATGGCGCTCTGGTAGGTGCTGACTAATTCTTTGAAAGCCTTTTGTTCACCGGCCAATAATCGCTCAAGCAGTTGCGAATCGTCAGCCGCCATCATTCAATCTCCTTGTTCAGACTTCGAAAATGACGACGGCAAGACTTTGCCCATTGCGCAGTCCTGCCGTCATTCCCGAAAACTACAGTGTCCTGACGGTTTCGAATGTAGGAAACAGCTTATTTTCCCAGGTAAAACACAACTACCGGGATTCGACTCAACGCTTGCGCAGAATCACGCTACCAATCGAATAACCGGCGCCAAACGAGCTGAGCACGGCCAGCGAACCGGCGGCCAGATCATCCTGGTTCTTGTGGAATGCAATCACCGAACCGGCGGAGCTGGTGTTGGCGTAGGTGTCGAGAATGACCGGTGCTTCTTCTTCGGTGGCTTCGCGACCCAGCAGTTTTTTGACGATCAGGTGGTTCATGCTGAGGTTGGCCTGGTGCAGCCAGAAGCGCTTCACGTCGCTTATGTTCAGCGCATTCTCTTCCAGGTGCGTCGCGATCAGCTCTGCAACCATCGGGCACACGTCACGGAACACCTTGCGGCCTTCCTGCACGAACAGTTTGTCCTTGGCGCCGATTCCCTCTTCCGCCGTGCGGTTGAGGAAGCCGAAGTTGTTGCGGATGTTGTTGGAGAACTTGGTCAGCAGCTTGGTGCTGACGATGTCGAACTGGTGTTTGGACGTTGCCAGGTCAGCACGTTCGATGATCACGGCTGTGGCCGCGTCACCGAAGATAAAGTGGCTGTCGCGGTCGCGGAAGTTCAGGTGACCGGTGCAGACTTCCGGGTTGACCATCAGGATGGCCCGGGCCTGGCCCAGTTGCACACTGTTGGCGGCCGCTTGAATGCCGAAGGTTGCCGAGGAGCAGGCAACGTTCATGTCGAAACCGAACCCCTGGATGCCCAGCGCTTCCTGGACTTCGATGGCAATGGCCGGGTAGGCGCGTTGCAGGTTGGAGCAGGCGACGATCACGCCGTCAATGTCCGCGGCAGTCTTGCCGGCGCGCTGCAAGGCTTGCTCGGCGGCACCGATGGCCATTTGGCAGAGTACCGACCATTCGTCGTTCGAACGTTCCGGCAGGCGTGGCGCCATGCGTTGCGGGTCGAGAATGCCGTCCTTGTCCATGACAAAGCGGCTTTTGATACCGGAAGCTTTCTCGATAAACGCCGCGTTGGACTCAATCAACGCTTCAACTTCGCCACGGGCGATGGCCTCGGCATTGTCGGCGTTGAATTGCGCAACGTAAGCGTTGAAAGACTGCACCAGCTCTTCGTTGGAGATGCTGTTGGCCGGGGTGTAGAGGCCGGTGCCGCTGATGACGACGTTATGCATGGTTGTTTCTCTAATCTGTTCAGGCAGAAAGCATTGGCACCGACGTACCAACGCACAAGGGGTCTGTTCCCGTCATGGGAAGCCAACCAGGCATCGCTTTATTCCGATCCGCCCGAACCGTGAAGGGCTCAAAACCGCGGGGCCGGCGTTTATAGGCGCGAAGTTTGCCATAAACATTGGGTTTTGGCGCCATTTGCAAGAGCAACGGCGTACCTACTGTGGGAGCCCGTGTGGTGAGGGGGCTCGCCCCCGTTCGGTTGCGCAGCAGTCGTAAACCAGGCAAACGTAGTGTGTCTGACGAAATGCGCTGACGGGTTTTGGGGCGGCTACGCCACCCAACGGGGGCAAGCCCACCTCGCCACACAAGCCCGCTCCCACAGGGTATTGTGCAAGCCTCAGCTCTAGGGTTCGACCTGAGTCCACTGTTTGTTCAGGCGCTTGTCGGAGATCGGCACCTTGGTCCCCAATTGTTGGGCGAACAGCGAAACCCGGTATTCCTCCAGCCACCAGCGATAGAGCTCCAGCTGCGGATCGCGTTTGCCTTCCTGGGCGTGTTTGCTGGCGCGGGTCTGGTATTGGGTCCAGAGACCAGACAATTCGCCGCTCCACACCCGATCCCTCTGCACTTGAGCTGCGATTTTTTCGAAGCGCTGCTCGACCGCTTTCAGATAACGCGGCAATTCCTTGAGCCACACCATCGGCGTTTCACGAACAAAACCCGGATACACCAGATGACTGAGCTGCTGCTTGATGTCGTTCAAGGCCACGGCTTGTGCCAGGTCGATCTTGCCCTTGAAGCGTTTTTGCAGCCCATGCCAGAGCTTGAGGATCTCCAGCGTCAGCTTCGCCAGACGCTCGGCGTGTTCAGTCCAGCCGCCACGCTTGCGCTCGGCCAACGCCGCCAAACCGGCGCCATCGCGCGGCAACGGGTCTTCGCCGTCAAGAATGCAGCTGTCGAGACTGGCCAACAGAATGTCTTCCACCAGACTGTCAATGCGCCCCATGTCGCGGTACATCAGGCCCAGTTCGGTCAGCCCCGGCAACTTGCTGCGCAGGAACTTCGCCGGTTCGGCCAGTTGTTGCATCAACAAACGCTGCAAGGCACGGCGATGCTGGAACTCGGCTTCTGCCGGCGTCGAGAAACGCCCTTCCTTGACCGTACCGCCCTCTTCCACCAGTGCCGGGTAGACTGTCATCGACAACCCGGCGATCTTTTGTTGGGTTTTCTCGGCGACAGCGGCAAAGACTTTCGCCTCCACCGGCTGCTGGCTTTTTGCGGTTTGCGGTACCGCTAACGCGGCCTGGCTGGCTTCGGCAAAACGCGCCGTCAGTTCGGCCAGGTCACGCCCTTCGCCAAGGAACTTGCCCTGGCCGTCGACGATTTCCAGGTTCATCCGCAAATGGCTGTCGACCTGCTGCGACGCTTCAGCCCACGCTTCATCGCTGACCCGCGCACCGGTCATGCGCAGCAACTCGCGGCCCAGCGCCAGAGGCAACGAACCCTCGGCGAAGGTCATGCGCTGCAACGCGGCTTTGACGAAGTCCGGCACCGGCACGAAATTCTTGCGCAGGGCCTTGGGCAGGTTGCGCACCAGCGCGATGCACTTGGCTTCGATCACACCGGGCACCAGCCATTCAAGACGTTCCGGCGGCAGCATCGGCAGCAACGGTGCCGGCACCCGCAGGGTCACTCCATCGCGTGGATGGTTAGGCTCGAAGTGGTAACTCAACGGCAGTTCCAGATCGCCGATGTGCAAGGTGTCCGGGTAATGCAGCGCGGTGACTTCGCTGGCCTCGCGGGCCAGCACGTCTTCTTCGCGCATGATCAGCAGCTGTGGGTCTTTCTGGCTGTTGACCCGATACCAGCTGTCGAAGGTCGCGGTCTGGTGGATCTCTGCCGGCAATCGCGCATCGTAGAAGGCGAACAGGGTTTCTTCGTCGGCCAGAATGTCGCGACGACGGGCCTTGGCTTCCAGTTCGTCGAGCTGTTCCAGCAGTTGCGCATTGGCCGTCAGGCATTTGGCCCTGGATTGAATCTCGCCGCGAACCAGGCCTTCACGAATGAAAAACTCTCGGGACACCACCGGGTCAATCGGCCCGTAATGCACCGGCCGACGGCCGACCACGATCATCCCGAACAAGGTGATCTGCTCGAAGGCCACGACCTGACCGCGCTTTTTCTCCCAGTGCGGTTCGAAGTGGTTCTTCTTGATCAGGTGCCCGGCCAGCGGCTCGATCCAGTCGGCGTCGATCTTGGCGACCATGCGCGCATAGAGTTTGGTGGTTTCCACCAGTTCGGCCGTCATCAACCATTGCGGGCGCTTCTTGCCGATACCCGACGAGGGGTGAATCCAGAAACGTCGCTGACGGGCACCCAGGTAGTCACCGTCTTCGGTCTTCTGGCCGATCTGGCTGAGCAGCCCCACCAGCACCGCTTTGTGCAGTTTCGGGTAATCCGCCGGCTCTTTGTTGATGCTCAACTGCATGTCGCGGCAGATCAGGCTCAACTGGCGGTGCGAGTCGCGCCATTCGCGCAGTCGCAGGTAATTGAGGAAGTTCTTGCGGCACCAGTTGCGCAACGGGCTCGCCGTCAGCGCCTGGCGCTGCTCTTCAAAACCGCGCCACAGATTGACCAGACCGGCGAAGTCCGAGTCCACATCTTTCCATTGTGCGTGGGCCTGATCCGCCGCTTGCTGACGCTCCGGCGGACGTTCGCGCGGGTCTTGAATCGACATGGCGCTGGCGACGATCAGCACTTCCTGCAAGCTGCCCAGCTTCGCCGCTTCCAACAGCATGCGGCCCATGCGCGGGTCCACCGGCAAGCGCGCCAGATTGCGCCCCAGCGGGGTCAGCTGGCTGTTGCGGTCCACCGCCGAGAGCTCTTGCAGCAGGTTGAAACCGTCGCTGATCGCCTTGCCGTCCGGAGGTTCGATAAACGGGAAATCGGTAATCTCGCCGAGGCGCAGGTGCAGCATCTGCAAAATAACGGCCGCGAGGTTGGTGCGCAGGATCTCCGGGTCGGTAAATTCCGGACGACCCATGAAATCCTCTTCACCGTAGAGGCGGATGCAGATACCCGGCTCGACCCGCCCGCAACGACCTTTACGCTGGTTGGCGCTGGCCTGGGAAATCGCTTCGATGGGCAGGCGCTGGACCTTGGCGCGATAGCTGTAACGGCTGATGCGCGCGGTACCGCTGTCGATCACGTAACGAATGCCCGGCACCGTCAGAGAGGTTTCCGCGACGTTGGTCGCCAGGACCACGCGACGGCCTGGGTGCGACTGGAAAATCCGCTGCTGCTCGGCCGGTGACAAACGTGCGTACAACGGCAGGATTTCGGTGTGCTTGAGTTGAGCCTTGCGCAGCATGTCGGCGGCATCGCGAATCTCACGCTCGCCGGGCAGGAACACCAGCACATCGCCGGGGCTCTTGCGCTCGCTGCGTTCGAACGCGGCGATTTCGTCGAGGGTGGCGAGAATTGCCTGGTCCACGGTCAAGTCATCCTCGACGCGGTTGCCCTCTTCGTCCTGTTCCAGCGTCAGCGGGCGATACCAGGTTTCCACCGGGAAGGTGCGACCGGAGACTTCGACAATCGGCGCGTCATCGAAATGCTTGGAGAAGCGCTCCAGGTCGATGGTTGCCGAAGTGATGATGACTTTCAGGTCCGGGCGACGCGGCAGCAGGGTTTTCAGGTAGCCGAGCAGGAAGTCGATGTTCAGGCTACGTTCGTGGGCTTCGTCGACGATGATCGTGTCGTAGCGTTCGAGGTAGCGGTCGTTCTGGGTTTCCGCCAGAAGGATGCCGTCGGTCATCAGTTTGATCAGGGTGTTGGAATCGCTCTGATCCTCGAACCGCACCTGATAACCGACCAGCGAACCCAGCGGTGTCGCCAGTTCTTCGGCAACCCGGCTGGCCACGCTGCGGGCGGCGATTCGACGGGGCTGGGTGTGGCCGATCAGGCCATGCTGGCCGCGACCGATTTCCAGGCAGATCTTCGGCAATTGGGTGGTTTTACCCGAGCCGGTTTCGCCGGCGATGATCAGCACCTGATGCTTGAGCAGCGCTTCTTTGATTTCGTCGCGCTTGGCGGCAATCGGCAGGCTGTCGTCGTAACGAATCACCGGCAGGCTGGCGCGCCGCGCCAATACCTGATCACAGGACGCCTGCATCCGCGTCACCCACAGGGCCAGCTTGGCCTCGTCAGGTTTCTTGCGCAGCTCAAGCAACTGCCGCCGCAGCCGGTGGCGGTCGGCGAGCATGGCGTGATCGAGGTTTTTCAGCAGTTTGTCGATGGAGGGCGATTCGTCGGTCATCGGGTACGCAATTCAGTCGTCTAGTGGCGCAGGTTGCGGATTGTCGCAGATTTAAAGGACAAACGAGATCCCTTGTAGCAGCTGTCGAGCYCCAGCGAGGCTGCGTTCGGCTGCGAMGCAGTCGTCAATCCGGTCACCTCGGTTTACCTGACACACCGCGCTGGATGATTTTACGAC
>NZ_JBFULH010000194.1:0-7462 GCF_056400445.1 Pseudomonas sp. P5_B2
TCACTGGCCCGTGCGCGTTTCCACAGATTCAGCCAGCGATCCATGTGCAAACCGGGCTCGAAGTCGATCAGCGGCCGATCGATGATCCCGCCCGACGGGTAGCCGAGCATGCTTTCGGCAGCGCGGTTGGCATAGCGCACATGGCTGTCCCAATTGACCCAGAGAATGCCGACGGTGCTCTGATCGATGGAAAACTGGGTCAGGCGCAGCGCTTCTTCACTGGCCTCACGCAGGGCAATGTCTTCGCGCGCGGCCAGCAGGTGTTGCTCCAGGCTGTGCTGTTGCCGCCGTTGCCAGAACACGATGGCCATGCTGCTCAGCATCATGACGGCGAACAGCAGGCAAAGGTTTTGCCAGAACCCTGGGGATTCTGAAAACCTGGGATATTTAGGCTGCAACCATTGGTTGTGCAGTTGCTCCAGGTCCTTGGCCGGGATCGCCCGCAGCGCACTTTCGACAATACCGGCCAGCTGCGGCCAATCCCGGCGAGTGGCCACGCGCAGCAATTGCGGCAGGCCGATGTCGCCCACCACCACCAGCCCCGCGAACTCGGGTTCAGCAGACAAGCGCCCAAACTGGGCCTCGTCGACCACGGCGTAACCGGCCTGCTGACTCAGCAATAATTGCAGCGCCTGGCGTTCGATGGGCACGCCTTGCAAGTTCAAATGAGGATAATTGCTGCGCAGATAATCGGCGGTCACGCTGGGCATGCGCACCGCGACGCGGGTCTGACTGTCGAGCTTCTCCAGTTCCACGACACCCGTGCCCTTCTGATCGCTGACCACCAGCTGCGGAACCCGCATGTACGGATCAGTAAATTGCCATAGGCGCAATCCGGCCGGTGTTTGCGTCAGCCCCACCGCGATGTCGATTTCACCTTCACGTGCGGCGTCTTCCAGTTGCGCGACATCCGGAAAGTTGCGCCAGCTGAGCTCAACCTTGAGCGCAGCGGCCAGCCATTTCATCAACTCGACATTCACCCCGGACAACCGCTGCAAGCGCCGATCGTATTGCGCATAAGGCGCCTGCAACACTACACCGACCCGCAGCTCGCCATGGGTTGCCAGCCATTGTTGTTGCTCGGATGACAATGCCACGGCATGCACCGTTGGCGCAGACGCCGCCCACCCCATCAAGGGAAACCACAAACAGCCGATAACCCACAGGCAGCGAAAAAATATCATCGAAGTCTCACACACTGACAAACACTGACTAACCCATTAGGCTGCCGGAAACACTTCTGGCCTGGAATATCCGATGCCCCCTGTCTACCGCCTGGCACTGCCAGCATTGTGCCTGTCGCTGATCCTGCCATGTGCCTTTTCCGTTGAYGCCGCCGACCCGGCGCCTGCCGCAGCAGAAAAATCCGTAGAAGAAAAACCGGCCGAACGCCAGCCATTGCCTGAACGTAGTCAGGAAGAAGCGACAGCACTTGAGCGCAAAATACCTGCTCAGGAACAGCAACAACTGCAAGCCGGCACCGACACCTTTCTGGCCTTGTGGAAACCGGCCAATACCGCCGAGCCCAAGGGCGCGGTGATTATCATCCCCGGCGCCGGTGAAACCGCTGACTGGCCGCAAGCAATCGGCCCTTTACGCCGTCAATTACCGGACGCCAAGTGGAGCAGCCTGAGTATCACCTTGCCAGATCTGCAAAGCGAAACCATCGCGCCACGTATCGTCGACGTCGCACCCGCGCCAAAAGCGCCGGATACCGGCAGCAAAGACTCCACCACCGCAGCGCCCATCGAGCAGGCCGCCGGCGGTGAAGCGGAAGTGGTCGACAAGGCCATCGCCGAAACCAGTGAAGAACAGCTCAAGGCCGACGCCGAGCGGATCTTCGCGCGTATCGACGCCGCCATTGCTTATGCTGAACAACAAAGCGCCCGCAGCATTGTCGTGCTGGGCCATGGCACTGGCGCTTACTGGGCCGCGCGCTACCTGAGCGAGAGGCAGCCCTCGCAAGTGGAGAAATTCGTTATGGTCGCTGCCCAGACACCGGTTGCGACGAAGCCAGGATTGGCTGAACTGACGCCGACGTTGAAGCTCGCGACGGCGGACCTCTTCTATATGGATAAGCCGCTGGATCGCAAAGCGGCGCTGGAGCGATTGCAGGCCAGCAAGCGTTTGAAGACGTCCGCGTTCAGCCAGGTGTCGCTGAAGGCCTTGCCGGGGAATGCCAAGGCTGAGCAAGAGCAACTGGTGCGCCGGGTGCGCGGTTGGTTGAATCCGCAGAATGCGGCGGGCTGATAGACCGGGTCGCCCCATTCGCGAGCAAGCCCGCTCCCACAGTTGATCGATGTTGAACACATATTTTATGTTCACTGGAGATCCACTGTGGGAGTGAGCCTGCTCGCGATGACGTCATCACAGACAACACAACTCTGCTTCCCTATCGAAAATCCCGCCGCTCACGAATCAACGTATAAGCCGCGTGCAACTCGCGCGTCCTGTCCGTTGCCTCACGAACCTGCAATGCCGTCGCCCCGCTGCCGGCAATCTTGTCCGGGTGATGACGACTGAGCAGACGCCGATACGCACGTTTGATCTGCTCCGGCTCGCTGGTCGCCGAGACCCCCAAAAGCCGCAACGCATCTTGATAGCCAATGACGCCGCTGGCCTTTGCCCGCTTGTGCTGGTCATATTCGGCGGCCAATGCCTGAATCTGATGCGGTGTCCAGCCCAGCCACTTCCCCCACTGGGCAATCAACTCACGCTCATGACGCCCGGCACGACCATCCGCCCAGACCATCCGCCAACAGGCGCGCAGCACGCCTTCTGCCGCATGTGGCTGAGCACTCAAGCGTCGCAGGTAGCCGCGTAACCGGTCATTGCCCGATTTGCCGCGATTAAACGCGACAATGGCACGACGCTGCGCCAACTCCGTCATGTCCAAAGACCGCATTTCCTGACGGGCCTGCTGGATGTGACCCTCCATCACCTGTCCATCACTCTTGGCCAACCGTCCTAGCAACACAAAAAGCAGTTCATCATTGCGCAGCATCGGACGACCGCCGAGCTTTTCAAACAGATGCCCAAAGCTTTGCAGGTGCAAGCGCCGATCCAGCGCCTGCCCCAACAAAGCGCCGAGCATGGCCCCCGGGATGCTGGCTATGGCAAAGCCTGCTCCGGCTCCGATCAGAGTCCCTGGCCACAACATCTCAGCGGTTCGCTTCTATCAAGGCTTCAACTTCGGCCAGGCGCTCGTGCGTGCCGACATCCACCCACTGGCCTTTCAACCGCTCACCTGTCACTTGCCCGTCGGCCATGGCTTTGCGCAACAGCGGCGCAAGCTTGAACGCCCCGTCCGAACAACCGTCGAACAACTGCGGATGTAACACCGCAATGCCGCTGTACGTCAGGGTTGTGGTACCTGGCTGACCGTCGCGCACCTGCCCGTCGGCCAGCGTGAAATCGCCAGCCGGGTGATGGGCCGGGTTATCGGCCAGCACCAAGTGAGCCAACCCGGCGCCGGGTTGATGCAGCACGCTGAAGTCGTAATCGGTCCAGATATCACCGTTGACCACCACAAAGGCCTCGTCACCCAGTAACGGCAACGCACGGAAAATCCCGCCGCCGGTTTCCAGCGGCTCACCTTCCGGTGAGTACTGGATGCTGACGCCGAAGCGCGAGCCATCGCCCAGATAGTCTTCGATCTGCTGACCGAGCCAGGCGTGGTTGATCACGATTTCGCTAAACCCGGCGGCCGCCAGGGCGCGCAGGTGATATTCAATCAGCGGCACGCCGCCGACGCGAACCAGCGGTTTGGGGGTGGTCAAGGTCAACGGGCGCATACGCTCGCCCTTGCCTGCCGCCAGGATCATTGCCTTCATGCATGGGCTCCGACACGCAGACTCAGGAGCAACACATCCAGTTCGGCCAGTTCAGGCCGGCGGGCGATCACAGCATCTATATAGGCAAAGAAACGTGGCACATCGGCGAGGTAGCGGGGTTTACCGTCGCGATGACAGATGCGGGCGAAGATGCCGATGACTTTCAGGTGACGCTGCACGCCCATCAGGTCGCTGGCCCGCAGAAAGTCTTCAAAATCCGGTTGAACCGGGATGTCGAGAGCGCCGGCTTGCTGCCAGTACTGCTCAAGCCAGCCACGCACACGCTCTTCAGGCCAGCTGAGGAAAGCGTCCTTGAACAGGCAAGTCACGTCGTAGGTCACGGGACCATATACCGCATCCTGGAAATCCAGCACACCCGGATTCGGTGCGCTGAGCATCAGGTTGCGTGGCATGTAGTCGCGGTGCACCAGAACTTTGGGCTGGGCCAGGGCGCTATCAATCAACAGCTCGGTAACATTCTGCCAAAGCATTTTCTGCGCAGCGTCGAACTCGATGCCCAGTTCATGTTTTACATACCAGTCGGGAAACAGTTCCAGCTCGCGACGCAACAGCGCGACGTCATAACTCGGCAACGGCGCAACCATCGGCAACTGCTGAAAAGCCAGCAATGCTTGTAGGGCATCCTTGAATAAATCGTCGGCGTTTTCGCTGTCGATCACGTCCAGGTAGGTGTTGTTGCCCAGATCATTGAGCAAAAGAAAACCGCGCTCGAGGTCTTCGGCATATATCTGCGGCACATTTATTCCGGATTTCGCCAACAAAAAAGCGATATCCACAAAAGGCTTACAGTTTTCCTGAGGCGGTGGAGCATCCATCACGATGAAGCTTTTATCCTCGCCTTCCCAGCGAAAATAGCGCCGAAAACTCGCATCGCTACTGGCCGCAGTCAACGTAGCCGGGGGGACAGCACCCCAGCCTTGTGCTGCAAAGAGAATCGCCAACTGCTCATCGAGCCAAACTTTCAGGTGTTGCAAACGTGCATCTTGATCAGGCATTGCAAGGGTCTCCGACGGCGCTAGCCGTCAAGCGGGTCATGCTTTATTATCCAGCATCTTTTTCAGACCATCGAGAGGCGTGCGGCCCACACCGCGGGCAGATGGCACGCAGGAAGCCCGGACTAATAAGATGGCATTGAAATCCCCCGCGTTTCGTAAAAAATTTCCGTTGTTGGTAACCGGCAGTTTGCTGGCCCTGCAACCCCTGGCTACTTCATACGTGGTCGCTGCAGAACAGTATGACTGCTCAGCCTCTGCTTCGGGTGGCTGGAGCTGCGCGCCTAAAGCGTCGACGGCGACATTGCCACCGCGTCCAGTCCATGAAGACGGCGCAGTTTCCGCCCCTGCCGAAGCTGCAGCCCAGAGCGAATCCAGCGAAGAGACCGGCGCAAAGACCGTACTCGTTACCGAGTCCAAGGGCCGCGGCCTGAAGTCTCGTAGCGAAGACTACAGCCACCTCGACTGGGTGCCACGCGAAAATCTCACTGCAGCACAGTTGGCCGAAACCGGCCCTTACTGCGCGGGCGCCTATGTCGAGCCGATTCGTCCTGGCATGAATGACAAGACGAATAAAAGTGACGCACCTACCTTTATCGGCGCGAAGGCCTCGCGCTATAAACAGGATGAGCAAGTTGCGACTTTGGCCGGTGACGTCGTCATGCGCCAGGGCAGCATGCAGGTTGAAGCCGACGAAGCCAGCCTGTACCAGGCCGAGAGCCGTGGCGATCTGAACGGCAACGTGCGCATCCGCGACAACGGTGCACTGATCGTGGGCGACCATGCCGAAGTGCAGCTCGACACGGGTGAAGCCAAGGTCGACAACGCTGAATACGTGATGCACAAATCCCGTATCCGCGGTAACGCTCTGTATGCCAAGCGTGCCGAAAACGCGATCATCCGCCTCAAGGATGGTACGTACACCACGTGCGAACCGAATAGCAACGCCTGGCAGCTCAAGGGTAACAACATCACCCTGAACCCGGCGACCGGCTTCGGTACCGCGACCAACGTGACATTGCGGGTCAAGGACATTCCTGTCCTGTACACGCCGTACATCTACTTCCCGATCGATGACCGTCGCCAGTCCGGCTTCCTGCCGCCGACCATCGGCACCGGCAGCGATACCGGCTTCATGCTGGTCACACCGTATTACTTCAACCTGGCACCGAACTACGATGCCACGTTGTACCCGCGTTACATGGAAAAGCATGGCTTGTTGATGGAAGGCGAATTCCGCTACCTCACCCAGTCAAGCGAAGGTCAGTTCGGTGGCGCGTACCTGAGCGACGAAGACACCGAGCGCAGCAATCAGACCGACTACCGCAAAGACCGCTACATGTATAACTGGCAGCACAAGGGTGGTCTGGACTCGCGCGTACTCTCGCAAGTCGACTACACCAAGATCAGCGACCCTTATTACTTCCAGGATCTGCAGACCGACCAGATTGGTGTAAAACCCGCTGATTTCGTGAACCAGCAAGGCTCGGTCACCTACCGTGGTGACAGTTACACAGCTCGCGTGAATGCTCAGGCATTTCAACTGGCGACGGTTTCGAATATCACCCCTTATGATCGATTGCCGCAGATCACCTTTGATGGCGCGCTGCCGTATCGTCCTGGCGGCCTGAATTTCAGCTACAACACTGAAATCGTGCGGTTTGATCGTGACCTGCAAAATGGCACGTTCACCGATGAAGACGGCAGTGTGAGCCCTCGCCTGGACCAGAATATTCAWGGCCTGGCGCGCGCTACCGGCGACCGCCTCAACCTGGCCCCCGCCGTCAGCCTGCCGCTTGACTGGACTTATGGCTTCCTGAAGCCGACGCTCAAGTACCAATACACCCAGTACCAACTGGATCTGGACAGCATCGGCAAATCCCAGGTTAACGCACAGAGCGCGGAACAGGACAAACTCCTCGGTACCTTTGACAGCAACCAAAACCGAGGGGTGCCAATCGCAAGCCTCGACAGCGGCCTGTATTTCGACCGCAAAACCCAATGGTTCGGCAAGAATTATCGCCAGACCCTTGAGCCGCGCCTGTACTACCTCTATGTGCCAGAGGTGGACCAGGAAGACATTCCTGTTTTCGACACCAGCGAAAGCACTTTCAGCTACTCGTCGCTGTTCCGTGACAACCGCTTCACCGGCGCCGACCGTGTCGGCGACGAGAACAAACTGTCGCTGGGCATCACCAACCGCTGGATCGAAGACGACGGCTTTGAACGTCAACGCATCAGCGTAGGCCAAGCCTTGTACTTCCAGGACCGCAAAGTACAGATGCCAGGCATCGCAGATACCCGTGCCGATTCTACAGCCAGCGTTTCGCCGTACGCCCTGGAATACGAATACCGCTGGAACCGCGATTGGCGCACCACGGCCGACTACAACTGGGACCCGGACAGCCGCACCCCTCGCTCGGGTAGCGCGATGTTCCACTACCAGCCGGAAGACAACCCGAACAAAATCATCAACGCCGGCTATCGCTATCGTAACGATCAGGTGCTCTTTAACCAGAACACCGGTCAATGGCAGTTCGGTGGTGACTATGGCGTTGAGGGCCAGCCTGGCTTCGTGAAGGATTACTACAAGATCGAGCAGCACGACTTCTCGGT
>NZ_JBFULH010000195.1:0-7457 GCF_056400445.1 Pseudomonas sp. P5_B2
CGCGAAGAGGGAGTGTCAGGCAACATTGATGTCGACTGACACTCCGTCTTCGCGAGCAAGCCCGCTTCCACAGGTATTGCGTAGACGCCGGGGGTTATTGGCCCGGAATGTCCTTGCGCAGTTTTACCGGATCTTGCTGCTTCCTCTTTTTCGCGATGGCGGTGCGCATCCTGATGTTGATCGCTTCAACTGCCAGCGAGAACGCCATGGCGAAATAGACGTAGCCTTTTGGCACGTGGAAGTCCAGGGATTCAGCAATCAGCACGGTGCCGACGATCAGCAGGAACGACAGCGCCAGCATCTTCAGGGACGGGTGCTTGTCGATGAATTCGCTGATGGTGCCCGACGCCCACATCATCACCAGCACGGCCACGACGATCGCTGCGACCATGACTGGAACGTGAGAGACCATGCCGACCGCGGTGATGACCGAGTCCAGCGAGAACACGATGTCGATGATAGCAATCTGGACGATGGTGTAGAGGAAGTTGCCGCCCGTACCGCTCGGCTCTTCGTTGGTTTCGTCTTCACCTTCCAGTGCGTGGTACATCTCTTGCGAGCTCTTCCACAGCAGGAACAGACCACCGAAGAACAGGATCAGGTCACGCCCCGAAATACCCTGGCCGAACACCACAAACAGGTCCGCCGTGAGGCGCATGACCCAGGTGATCGACAGCAGCAACAGGATCCGCGTGATCATGGCCAGTGCCAGACCGAAAATCCGGGTGCGCGCCTGCATGTGCTTGGGCATGCGGCTGACCAGGATCGAAATCATGATGATGTTATCGATGCCCAGAACGATTTCCAGGGCGGTCAGGGTAAAGAAGGCAACCCAGATTTCAGGGTTGGTCAGCCATTCCATGTGTATTCCTTTGAGGATGTGTTAAACCAAGAAAGGCCCGGACTTCGAACAACGAAGACCGGACCCGTCATGGTGAGTCGTTGGTTATAGAGTGCTGAACAGCGGAAAAATCCCCATCAGCAACGCTGCAACCAGTATGCACATGCACACCAGCACTGCCCACTTCAGGGTAAAGCGCTGATGGTCACCGAATTCAATTCCGGCCAGGGCCACCAACAAGTAAGTCGATGGTACCAGCGGGCTCAACAAGTGGACGGGCTGACCGACGATCGAGGCACGTGCCATTTCAACTGCGGTTATACCGTAATGACTGGCGGCTTCGGCAAGAACTGGTAACACGCCGTAATAAAATGCGTCGTTCGACATGAAAAACGTGAACGGCATGCTCACCAACGCAGTGATCACAGCCAGGTATGGGCCGAGGAATTCAGGGATGACCGCCAACAGGCTTTTGGACATCGCGTCGACCATACCGGTGCCGGTCAGGATACCGGTGAAAATACCGGCGGCAAAGATCAGGCCGACCACCGACAGAACGCTACCGGCGTGGGYCGCAACGCGGTCCTTCTGTTGTTGCAGGCACGGATAGTTGACGATCATCGCGATACTGAACGCGACCATGAACAGCACCGGCAGCGGCAACAGCCCGGCGACCAGCGTGCACATCAGGGCCAGGGTCAGGAAACCGTTGAACCAGATCAGCTTCGGACGACGAGCGTCAGGGAACTGCGAAACGGTGATTTCGCTGTGATCGATTTCATCGCCGATCAGGTGCAATTCACCCAGACGCGCACGCTCGCGCTTACCGTAGAAGTAGGCAATCGCCAGGATCGCCAGCACACCGGCCAGCATCGCTGGAATCATTGGTACGAAAATATCCGACGGGTCCACGTGTAGTGCGCTGGCCGCGCGAGCGGTCGGGCCACCCCATGGGGTCATGTTCATTACACCCCCGGCGAGGATGATCAGACCGGCCATGATCCGCGGGCTCATGCCGATGCGGCTGTAGAGCGGCAACATCGCGGCCACGCAGATCATGTAAGTGGTCGCGCCGTCCCCATCAAGGGAAACGACGAGCGCCAGTACGGCGGTGCCGACCGAAACTTTCAACGGGTCGCCCTTGACCAGTTTGRGGATCTTGCGCACGGCCGGATCGAACAGGCCGGAGTCGATCATCAGGGCGAAGTACAGAATGGCGAACATCAGCATCACGCCGGTCGGCGCGAGCTTGGTGATGCCTTCGAGCATCATTGGGCCGATTTTCCCCGCAAAACCACCGAACAGGGCAAAGAGGATCGGGATGATGATCAAGGCGATCAGCGCGGACAGGCGCTTGGTCATGATCAGGAACATGAACGTGATGACCATGGCAAAGCCAAGGAAAGTCAGCATGGGAGTACTCCAGGCGTAGCGCGGCTAAGGGAAATGGGCGAACCGGTTGGGGTCAGCGCAGAACGGGAAGCACGAGGCAAACGAGTGGAGTGACAGCGAAGCGGCGGGTAGCGGAAGACATCAGGATCACCATTGTTGTTGTTTAATGGGCTGTGCGAGCGATAAAACACTGGCACTGGCCAACCGGTCTGTTGCCGGCAGTGGGGCGATCCTAATCGGGGAAGCTTTCAGCAAGCTTTCGGTGGTGAAAGCGTTGTGCGGATGTGCAGCCGGTCGTCGGACGGGTTCAATGTCTTTGAACAAAGGGGCAGGAGGCAAAAATGGACAAATTTCATACAGGCGGTTGCCACTGCGGAAAAATCCGCTATCAATTCAGCGGACCGTTGCACGACATCGCCCACTGTCATTGTTCGATTTGCCGACGGGTCAGCGGCGGGATCGTCACCACCTGGATCACCGTTCCCGCGTCGGCCTTTCAATGGCTGAAAGGCACACCCGCGCAGTACGACTCTTCTTCAACCTGTGTGCGCTATTTCTGTTCGAACTGTGGGGCGCAGCTGGCGCTGCTGACCCGTCTCAGCCCCGAGAGCATCGACGTGACCATCGCCACCCTCGACCATCCCGACCAGGCTCCCGCCGAGCGGCATATCTGGACTGACAGCCGTTTGCCCTGGCTGCATCTGGACGAGCATTTACCCGGCGAAGCGCAAGAAACGATCTGATCAGAAAATAGACAGATCCAGTGGCCGGATCGCGCCCATCCAGATCGCGTGCTCCGTGTGGTCGAGCAGGTCGTCGCCGGTGTCCGGGTGCAGGAACACCACCAATCCCTTGCGGTTGAGCGCCAGCCACGGTAGCACCTTACCAATGAGCTCAGGTCCAAACGCCAGCTGACAGCACCAGTCCGGGTGCGGGCCGATCGGGCGTTCGTGAAAGCGGCCCATTTTTAGCGGGAACAACTGCGCCGCCTGCTCGCACAGAGCCCGTGCCTGATGGATGGTGCTGGCATCGAAATACACATGGGCGTGGTAACCCTTGATCTGCTGCATCTGAATCCCTCTAAAACCCGGTCGAACCCTCACCGTTTCCCACAGGTCACACGCCATATACGTAGGAAACAAGGAACTTCAGCCATGAAAAATGCCGAAACCCCCGTGGTAAAAGTGGTGCTTTATGGTGCCATGAGTAGCCTCGGCAGTGCGCTGATGGCTGAAATGCTGCGGCGCCAGCACGAAGTGATCGCCATTCTGGATGACCTGACCGCGCTTGCGCCGCGCCCGGGGTTGCGAACCAAAACCGGCGATCTGTTCAAGGCGGAACGCGTTAAACAGAGTGTGGCGGGCTGCTCGGCTGTCATCTGCCTGTTGGAAGCGCCCGGCTTGCCGTTCAACAGCGAACACGTGGAAAAAACCATTGTGCCCGGCCCGGTCGAGCAAGTGCTGGCTGTGGATGCATTGATCGACGGCATGCAGGCGGCTGGCATTAAAAGACTGTTTCTGGTGGGTGATTTCGAATTGTTGGACGATCCGGACATAGAAGATCAATTGCAACGCCACGCCGCCGAAGAAATCCGCGAAGCGCTGCAAAACAGTCCCTTGCACTGGACGTTGGTCAATGCGCCTCGCGGCGTTTCCGGCCTGACGATTGAGCACTTCATTCATGTCAGCAGTAGCCTTGAACCGGGCTTGGCCGAACCGCTTCAACGTTTGAACCGCGTGGCCGTCGGCATTGCCGATGAACTACGGCTGAATTTGCACGTTGGCGAACACGTGAACTTCATCGCTGCTGACCCTAAATAGCGATAGAGGGCAGCGCCAGGCCATTCAACGATTGTGCGCTGCTGGCTTGCTCGGCCATCAACCAGTCCACAAACTGTTGAATCAACGCCCCGCGGCGTTTTCGCTGAGGCAGGACCACGTAGTAGCCCAGTCTGGACATTGCGGACTCCGCGATCGGTCGACATAACAAACCCTGCGCCAGCAAGTTATCCACAAGGTGCCGCCAGCCAATTGCTACGCCTTGGCCGCCAATCGCCGCTTGAATCAGCAAGGTGTAATTGTCGAAGCGCAGTTGCCCCGGTGCCGGTGCCGCCGTTATCCCCAACTCGCGAAACACGCCGCTCCAGTCAAACCAGTTGCTGCTGTGTTCGCCTCTTAAATGAAGCAACGGAAACTCCAACAGCGACTGTGTGGGCAAGGGCAGGGGCCGATCCTTGAGTAGCAGCGGACTGCATACCGGAAACACCTCTTCACTGAACAGCCAATGGCTTTCGCCCTGTTTGAAACGTCCCTCACCAAACAACACCGCCACATCGATATCGGTTCGCAACATGTTGTGGTTGCGCTCGCTGGTGACCAGGCTGACATCGACGTGTGGATTGGCTTGGTGAAAACGGTGCAAACGGGGCATCAGCCAATACGCCGCAAAGGCAAAGTCAGTGGCGACCTGCAACACTTCATGTTGCTGCTGTGCGCTGATCGCGCTCAATCCTGCGTCAATATTCTGCAAACCGAGCTGAACCTGCTCGAAAAGAATAGTCCCGGCTTCTGTCAGTTCGATGCCCCGGTAGATACGATCAAACAGCCTTGCCCCGAGTTGCTCCTCCAACCGTTTGATCTGCTGACTGACCGCCGGCTGCGTGGTGCCAAGCTCCACCGCCGCAGCGGTGAAGCTGCGATGACGCGCCGCCGCTTCGAAGGCACGCAGCAGGTCGAGAGAAAGATCACCAAGGGCGTCATACATAAGCTGGGCTAATCCTAGTCATTGCCTGGCATGGGCTTTACCGCAAACGGGCTGGGTAACATGCTCGATCGCAGCACTCTCGCATAAATATTCACTATGGAATGCCGCGATCACATGAAGCGCAAGAACATTCTTTTCATCATGGCCGATCAAATGGCCGCGCCAATGTTGCCGTTCTACGGTCCTTCGCCGATCAAACTCCCGAATCTCAGCCGCCTCGCCGCCCAAGGCGTGGTGTTCGATGCTGCGTATTGCAACAGCCCCTTGTGCGCACCGTCGCGTTTCACCCTGGTCAGCGGCCAGTTGCCGAGCAGGATCGGCGCCTACGACAACGCAGCCGATTTCCCCGCCGATATACCGACCTATGCCCACTACCTGCGTCGCCTCGGCTACCGCACCGCATTGTCGGGCAAGATGCACTTTTGCGGTCCGGACCAACTCCATGGCTACGAAGAACGCCTGACCAGTGATATTTACCCCGCCGATTACGGTTGGGCGGTGAATTGGGACGAGCCGGATGTGCGCCCGTCCTGGTATCACAACATGTCTTCGGTGCTGCAAGCCGGGCCGTGTGTTCGCACCAATCAACTGGATTTCGACGAAGAGGTGGTATTCAAGGCCCAGCAATATTTGTTTGATCACATCCGCGAGGACGGCAACCAGCCGTTTTGCCTGACGGTTTCGATGACACATCCCCATGACCCGTACACCATCCCCAAGGCTTTCTGGGATATGTACGACGATGCCGACATTCCGTTACCCGAAACCCCGGCACAATCCGAACTCGATCCGCACGCCCAACGTTTGCTCAAGGTTTACGACCTGTGGGACAAGCCACTGCCTGTGGATAAAATTCGCGATGCGCGTCGCGCCTATTTTGGCGCCTGCAGCTATATCGACAGTAACGTCGGCAAACTCCTGCAAACACTCGAGGAAACCGGGCTGATCGATGACACCATCATCGTATTCTCCGGAGACCATGGCGACATGCTCGGCGAGCGTGGGCTCTGGTACAAAATGCATTGGTACGAAATGGCCGCCCGCGTGCCGCTGTTGATCAGTGCGCCGGGGCAGTTCGGAGCAGGGCGGGTCAGTGCCGCGGTTTCTACCGCCGACCTGCTGCCCACTTTCGTGGAACTGGCCGGCGGCTCGCTGGAGCCAGGCTTGCCGCTGGACGGTCGTTCGCTGGTTTCCCACCTGCAAGGGCAGGGCGGTCACGACGAAGTGTTCGGCGAATACATGGCCGAAGGCACTATCAGCCCCTTGATGATGATCCGTCGCGGTGCTTACAAATTCATCTACAGCGAAGACGACCCTTGCCTACTCTTCAACGTGCACAACGACCCGCGCGAGCTGGAAGAACTCAGCCAATCGCCGCAACATCGAGCTCTTTTCGACGATTTTCTTACCGAAGCACGCGCCAAATGGAACATACCGGCGATTCACCAACAAGTGCTCGCCAGCCAGCGGCGCCGGCGATTCGTTGCCGACGCGTTGTCCCTCGGCAAGCTCAAGAGCTGGGATCACCAGCCACTGGTGGACGCCAGTCAGCAGTACATGCGCAACCACATCGACCTCGATGATCTGGAGCGCAAAGCACGTTATCCACAACCCTGCCAAAACCAATAATGTTAAGGGGAAGTCCATGCAAAGGTTATCCACAGTACTGACGGTCGGGCTTCTGGCTCTGGGCAGCACGTCGGCCTATGCCGATCAAAGCTGCGAGACGGTGAAAATGGCCGACCCTGGCTGGAGCGACATCGCCGCGACCAACGCCATCACCGGGTTTCTGCTGGATGGCATGGGCTATAAGGCCAAAATCGACACCCTCGCGGTGCCGATCACCTTTGGCGGGCTGAAGGATGGCCAGGTTGATGTTTTCCTGGGTAACTGGATGCCGGCACAGCAGGGCTTCTACGATAAGTTCGTCGCAACGGGCGATGTCACGCAACTGGCGAAGAACCTAGACGGCACCGAGTTCACTCTAGCGGTGCCGGATTATGTGTGGGACGCGGGTGTGCATAACTTTGCCGACCTGAACAAATTCGCCGACAAGTTCGACAAGAAGATCTACGGCATTGGCTCCGGCGCGCCCGCGAACATCTCGCTGCAGGAAATCATCAAGAAGAATGATTTCGACATGGGTCAGTGGAAACTGGTCGAGTCCAGCGAGCAGGCGATGCTGGCCGAAGTGTCCCGCGCGGTGAAAAAACAGAAATTCGTCACCTTTCTCGGCTGGACCCCGCATCCGATGAACGTGCAGCTGAAAATGCACTACTTGAAGGGCGGCGAGAAATATTTCGGCGATACCGGCAGCGTCCATACCTTGACCCGCAAGGGGTACGCCGAAGCCTGTCCGAACGTTGGCAAGCTGTTGACCAACCTGAGTTTCACCCAGGACATGGAGAACAGCATCATGTCTGAAGTGGTGAACAAGAAGGTCAGCAATGCTGAGGCGGCC
>NZ_JBFULH010000196.1:0-7450 GCF_056400445.1 Pseudomonas sp. P5_B2
GTACTCCCCGCGCCAGTAGGCCAGGCACAATGCCTGCAACAAGCGCAAATCATCTTTAACCTTGCCCAGGCGAAACCCCTGACGAGCACCTTTACTGGCGACGGCGAACAGCAGTGTCGGCAAGCGCCCGCGCGCGAGCAGGCGCCCGGCGAGAGGCAAGAATCGAGCGAAATTCCAGGGTGCGTTCATTATTCCTCCCACTGAAATGTTATCCACACAAATTGTGGATAACCTTGTGAACAGAGCTGCTTTTCAACGCTGAAAGCCCCGTTTCATAAGGGTCCGACTCAAATCGGGCGTTTTTTACTCACATAAAAAAACCCAAGATTTCATTGACTTGCAACGCCGGCGCGGCTAGTACGGGCGTCCTCATTGGCTATGACTCCAGCGTACAGCAACCGTTCGCTTTGTTTACCGCCACTGAACCCCAGATGCAACAACGCCCCGCATTAGCGAGGCGTTGTTGTCAAAGCAGACGCTGATTACTTGGCTGCGGCGTCTTCTTTGGCTGGTTCTTCTTTGGTTGGATCTTTGATCGCCAACAGTTCCAGGTCGAATACCAATACTGAGTTGGCTGGAATCGCCGCGCTTGGGCTTTGAGCGCCGTAGGCCAGTTCGCTTGGGATGTATAGCTTGTACTTCTCACCCACGTGCATCAGTTGCAGGCCTTCGACCCAACCCGGAATCACACCGCTGACAGGCAGATCGATCGGGCTGCCGCGCTCGACGGAGCTGTCGAAAACGGTACCGTTGGTYAGCTTGCCGGTGTAGTGAACAGTCACTACATCAGTCGGCTTAGGCTGTGGGCCATCGGCTTTCTTTTCTACTTCATATTGCAGGCCTGAAGCGGTGGTCACTACGCCAGCCTTCTTGSCGTTSTCTTCGAGGAAYTTCTTGCCGGCAGCYGCCGACTCTTCGCTCATCTTGGCCATACGCTCTTCAGCACGCTTTTGCAGTGCGGCGAAGGCTTCGACCAGYTCGTCGTCYTTSAGCTTCTGCTCTTTYTTGCCGACGGCATCTTCGATGCCCTGGGCKACSGCTTTGGAATCCAGGTCATCCATGCCTTCCTGAGCCAGRCTYTTGCCCATGTTCAGACCAATACCGTAGGAAGCTTTTTGCGCCGGAGTTTTCAGCTCTACGCTGGTCTGCGAATCACAACCCGCGAGTACCAAGCCAACCAGGGCCACCGCCGCCGCCAACCGATGCTGTTTCATGCTATTTCCTTGTTCATGCGCCTAAAGGGCAATCGAGTAAAGCCGCGAGCTTATCAGGCCGCCACGACCAATGGCTACCGGCATGAGAGCAGGATTTTCTTGATAAGTTCAGGTGTTTCAGCGCATTTCAGCCTTGGCCGGATGAAGCTTCTGTCATCTTGCACCTACAGCAGCTGACCCCGGATCCCACACATCTGGCGTAATGGCCTCTTGCCGCAGCTTAGACGCCAAGGCATAAAAGCGCTACAAATCGACAAGGTTGTTTATCTTGCGCCTCTTATATCGCCTGCTGATGCTGATCGCTGTGACGTTTGGACTGGGCCTGGCCGTGGTTCTGTACTACGTCGCCAACCCGAAATTACCCACTTGGTCACCTGCACAGCAGGTGCATTACCTTGAGCAGTGGAGCGCTGAAGACCGCCAGAGCTACTACTTCACCCCCCAAGGCACTCAGGTCAAAGGCTTACGCTATGACTGGTTCACCGCCCTCGAATTGCCCTTCTCCCGGCAACGATTCGCGTCGCCCGACTATCTCGCACGCTTCGGCTTCCTGATCGATCCCGACCAGAAAGCCACGCCAATCAATCCAGGCAATTTACCCGCAGGCTTTGCCCGTCACCAAAATCCCGGCAGTCAGGACGAGTTTCTGGACATCACGTGCGCCGCCTGCCACACCGGTGAGTTGCRCTTCAACGGGCAGGCGATCCGCATTGACGGCGGCTCGGCGCAACACGTTTTGCCTTCCAGTGTTCCTACGTTGAAAGGGGGCAGTTTCGGGCAAGCGTTGGTCGCCAGTCTGACCTCGACTTACCTCAACCCCTGGAAATTCGAACGCTTCGCTCGCAACGTGCTGGCCGAGGACTATGACGCCCGACACCCACAATTGCGTAAAGACCTGAAAGCTTCTCTCGATAGCTTCGTAAAAGTTGCCTGGAATGATACCCATCGCGGGCTTTACCCCACCGAGGAAGGACCGGGTCGTACGGACGCCTTCGGGCGCATCGCCAATGCCACGTTCGGCGATGCGATTTCAGCTGACAACTACCGCGTGGCCAATGCCCCGGTGGATTACCCGCAACTGTGGGACATGTGGACGTTCGACTGGGTGCAGTGGAATGGCTCGGCGCAACAGCCCATGGCTCGCAACATCGGCGAATCCTTGGGGGTGGGCGCCACATTGAGTTTCTTTGATGCCAACGGCCAACCGCTCAAAGGTGATGAGCGCTATCCATCGAGTGTCCGATTGCACGACTTGCACCAGATCGAACAAACCCTGCAACGGCTCAAGCCACCTGCCTGGCCCGAAGCACTGCTCGGTGCTATCGACAAGTCGTTGGCCGCCAAAGGTCGCGAGTTGTTCAGGGAAAACTGCGCCGGCTGCCATGTACCACACGCAGGCGAAAGTGATGGACGCTGGGTACAACATCTAAAAATGCTGCCGGTGGATTTCATTGGCACAGACCCGGGGGCCGCGAACAACATTGCCGACCATCGTTTTGACCTTACCGCCCTGCAATGGGACCTGGCGGAGCTCAAGCGGATGAATGTGCAGTTGCAGCCGATACCTGATGAACCGCTGGATTTGAGCAAGTTATCGTCGGCCAAAGGGCTGGCCTACATCACTGCTTTTGTCGGAAATCGCGCCTACCGTGATGCAAACATTCCGACAGCTGAACAACGCGCCATGAATGGCTTCGGCTTGCCGATTGGCGTGCGTGAATTGCGCGCTTACAAGGCACGACCCTTGGCGGGCGTTTGGGCGACTGCGCCCTTTCTGCACAACGGCTCGGTTCCGAGCCTTTATCAATTGCTCTCGCCTCAGGATRAACGCGCCACTAACTTCTATAAAGGCACGTTCGAGTACGACCCCCGGCACCTTGGCTATCGCACTGAAGCCTTCACCAATGGGTTTGTGTTCGACACGCAAATCACCGGCAATCACAACAGCGGCCACGAGTTCCGGGCCGGCAAGCGCGGCAACGGTGTAATTGGCCGTTTGCTGCAACCGGAGGAACGCTGGGCGCTGCTGGAGTACCTGAAAGTACTGGGCGGTCCCTTGGAGGCGAAATTGCGATGAGCAGACTCTGGATGCGCTTTGGCGCGTTTCTCGGCAAGGCCCTTCTGTGGTTGCTTGGCCTTGGAGTCCTCGGCTGGGCGCTGGCCACGGCGTGGTTTGCCTGGCAGCACAGCGGACCGGTTTCGGCGCAAGAATTGATACCGGACGGCGAAGCCACCATGACCCAAGACGTCATCCAGACCGCGGTGCGCATCGTCAATCAACACCGGGAAAACACTCGCTACCTGCGCGACGCCCACGCCAAGGCCCATGGTTGCGTGAAAGCCGAGGTTCAGGTGCTGCCGGATCTTTCAGAAGTACTGCGCCAAGGCGTGTTCAGCGAGCCCGGCAAAACCTGGCAAGCGACGATGCGCCTGTCCAATGGCAACGCCTATCCGCAGTTCGACAGCATTCGCGACGCCCGGGGCATGGCGATCAAATTGCACGATGTGCCCAGTAAGCAGCTGCTCGCAGATCAACAGCGTCTTGGCGAACAGGATTTTGTGATGTTCAGCCATCCTAATTTCTTCGTCAGCGATGTCGCCGAGTATCGGCAGAATGTGGCGGCGCAGGCTGACGGCAAAAAGGTGACGGCGTTTTTTCCTGGTTGGGACCCGCGCACCTGGCAGGTTCGCCATCTGTTTATCGCTTTGGCGACACTCTCCTCAGCACCGGCAAGCCCGACACAGACGACTTACTTTTCGGTTTCGCCCTACAAGTTCGGTGAAGGCAATGCCAAATTTCGGGTAATGCCGGACCCGGATAGCTGCCCGACCTATACCCTGCCTGCGCAAAACCAGAAGTTGCCGAACTYCTTGCGCAATGCGCTGAACCAGCAATTGTCGACCGACCGGGTGCCAGCGTGCTTCGTCCTGCAGATCCAGCGCCAGGACCCAAGCAAATACATGCCCATCGAAGACACCAGCATCGAATGGAGCGAACGCGATGCGCCGTTCGAGACGGTCGCGCGAATCAATCTACCGGCTCAGGACTTCGATACCCCGGCGCTGAACCTGCAATGCGACAACCAGTCGTTCAACCCCTGGTTTGGCCTTGAGGCCCATCGACCGATTGGTGGTATCAACCGCTTACGCAAAGCCGTGTATGAAGCGGTCAGCGACTACCGACACAGCCGCAATGGTGAGTCATCACTGCGCTAACGATGTCACCCTTCCCTTCGGCCACACACTGCTGGGGTGGAGGACACTCAACGTTCCGGCAGCCGCTACCCGATTGATGAACGCCTGCGGAAGCATTCTATCGGTCAATATTTATTGCTCGAAATCTTGATAATCATCGCTTTGGGAATTCAGTTGCACCATCAGCCGCACAACCTTTTCCGAATCCGGTTTAGCAAAACGTAATACCGCCCCATCAGGCGTACATAGAAACAGGCGATGATGAGGCGCATCACTTACCCGACTCAAGCCAACTCGCAGGTCTTTGATAGAAAAGAAATTTTTGTATCGTTCGACTTGTGTGGAGGGTAATAAGTTATCGGAGATCGGGTTCATCGAATGGTAGAAGCCGTGAATCCGAAACTCTGCCGGGAGCAGTACATTTCCATGTAGATCCTTGGGAAAGAGGACTTGCATGTCGAATGTGGCGTAATCGCTTGGCACCGGAGCGGTAACGACAAAAACACCCTGGGTTTTATGCTTGAGAACGACGCCGACTTGCTGCTGCGCAGGCGATAGCGCCAGCATTTGCTTGTGAAGATAGCCTGCCACTTCGCCAGCATCCTTGAAGACAGGCCCGCAGACCGGCATCAGCTCTACCGGTGGGTTTTGCTGCAGGATGTCCTTCCTCCAGCTCGCTCTGAGGTGCCCCCTTCGCCTCCACAGATTCCCGCAGACCACGGTGGTCACTACTCCAGCTGCCACGGCCAACAAAATCAGAATGCTGCTGGGCATTGCACCCGAGTCATAAAGGCTCCCGAAAGTTTGAACCCCGCCATCGGGCTTTCTCCCAAACCGCGGTGACAACTCCTGCTCGAACTCTGAATCCGTTGAGGTGTAAGAGATGAGTGCGCCATCACTGACCGACAGATAACACCTGGAAAATTGTCGGCGCCAGGTCATCACTTCAAACAGGTCGGCAACCGAAAAGAACAACTGCCGCTGGCCCCACTCTACGGGGCTTTCATCGATGCCTTTGATTTTTCCGGAGTGGGAAAACAAGCGCGCTTCGAGGGTATACCCGCTCGGAACGGCCCATTCACCCTTTAAATTCTGGGTTACGACTAACGTGAAATCCGGGGATTTCTGTACAGAACTTTCATCGGCAAGCGTCGCCTCTTGAGCGCAAAAAAAACGACCTTCCTCGTTTTTTAGGATAAACCCGGCGAATTCAGCACCTCGGTGACTTTTGAATGACTCATGCAAAAAGACTGCTGCATCGTCACAGGTGATGAAACCCGGACTCAGCGAAAGGATCGGACTCGAGTCCGCATGGGAAGAGGCAGAGGGAACAACACTTTCAGAAGGAATGGAACTCATGCTTTCGTTCTCGGTAGGCACTCCATGACGGTCATGGAAACATTTGCCTATTGTCCGAAAGCAACGTGCCTGTCAGGCACTACATAGTTATATTCCGCGCCTGCCGCGCAAAATGACCAAACCCCAGACAGCAAAAAGCCCGCATTAAGCGGGCTTTCTGTGTGGTGACCTGGCGTTCAGCGTTCCAGATTACCGAATATGGCGCAGCGGACGGGACTCGAACCCGCGACCCCCGGCGTGACAGGCCGGTATTCTAACCGACTGAACTACCGCTGCGCGTAACGTTGAAAGTGGTGGGTGATGACGGGATCGAACCGCCGACATTCTGCTTGTAAGGCAGACGCTCTCCCAGCTGAGCTAATCACCCTTTACCTTCGTTGCGGGGCACATTATGCCACAGGTTTTCGTAAAGTGTTGATTTAATTGAATTATTTTTCAATTAAATCCGAAAACCGGTGAAACGATGCAACCTGCAGGAACAACGGACAACCTACAGACAGAAAAAAACCCGCGTTAGCGGGCTTTTCCGTGGTGACCTGGCGTTCAGCGTTCCAGGTAACCGAATATGGCGCAGCGGACGGGACTCGAACCCGCGACCCCCGGCGTGACAGGCCGGTATTCTAACCGACTGAACTACCGCTGCGCGTAACACTGAATGCGAATGGTGGGTGATGACGGGATCGAACCGCCGACATTCTGCTTGTAAGGCAGACGCTCTCCCAGCTGAGCTAATCACCCTTCACGTTCGGTGTGGCGCGCATTCTACGGAGCGACCTCACCTCTGGCAAGCACTTTTTTAAATAATTTTCTCAGGCCTTCCAAAGGCTTAGCGAAGGGTTGGCCTATGGCGCCGCTAAGAGAATAATGCCCCCCTTTGTATATAAGGAGAGACTTACCCCATGTGGTTCAAAAACCTGCTTATCTATCGCCTGACCCAAGATCTGCCTGTTGATGCCGAGGCGTTGGAAACTGCACTGGCCACCAAACTGGCGCGTTCATGTGCAAGCCAGGAGTTGACCACCTACGGTTTCGTCGCGCCATTCGGCAAGGGCGAAGATGCGCCGCTGGTCCACGTCAGCGGCGACTTCCTGCTGATCTCTGCGCGTAAAGAAGAACGCATTTTGCCGGGCAGCGTCGTACGCGACGCCGTGAAGGAAAAGGTCGAAGAGATCGAAGCCGAGCAAATGCGTAAGGTCTACAAAAAGGAACGCGATCAGATCAAGGACGAAATCATCCAGGCGTTCCTGCCGCGCGCCTTTATTCGTCGCTCCTCGACCTTCGCTGCCATCGCACCGAAACAGGGCCTGATCCTGGTCAACTCGGCCAGCCCGAAACGTGCCGAAGACTTGTTGTCGACCCTGCGTGAAGTGATCGGCACCCTGCCGGTACGTCCACTGACCGTAAAAATGTCGCCAACCGCCACCATGACTGAATGGGTCACCACCCAGAAAGCCGCCGACGACTTCTTTGTGCTGGACGAATGCGAGCTGCGTGATACCCACGAAGACGGCGGCATCGTGCGTTGCAAACGTCAGGACCTGACCAGCGAAGAAATCCAGCTGCACCTGAGCACCGGCAAAGTGGTCACTCAATTATCGCTGGCCTGGCAAGACAAGCTGTCTTTCGTGCTCGACGACAAGATGGTGGTCAAACGCCTGAAGTTCGAAGACCTGTTGCAAGAC
>NZ_JBFULH010000197.1:0-7442 GCF_056400445.1 Pseudomonas sp. P5_B2
GCTCTTCACCTTTCTTGCCGGTGCAATCGGTGCTGCCACCGTTAGAACCGCGCTCGGCATCGAAGTGACGGGTGTAACGATAGTCGACCAGGGTGTTGAGGTTTTCGTCGGCGATCATGTAGACCGAGCCGCCATCACCACCGTCACCGCCGTTCGGGCCGCCGTTTTCAATAAATTTTTCGCGACGGAAGCTCATGCAACCGTTGCCGCCGTCGCCGGCCTTTACTCGAATCGATACTTCATCAACAAACTTCATAACAAAACGCCTCTCGCCATACGGACGAGCCGAAAAAATCTAGACATAAGACTCTTGCAAAAATGAGCGCAGCGACCTCAATCAACGACCGCAAAACCTGCGCTGGAGCCCATCACAAACAGCTTTGCAAGAGACTCACCCCACAAACGAAAAAGCCCCGTCGCAAGACAGGGCTTTTCCAGCAACCACGTAATTATGCCGCGACGACGTCAGTCTTCGGGACAATGCTTACGTAACGGCGATTGAAAGCGCCTTTTACTTCAAACTTGATCACGCCGTCGATTTTAGCGAACAGAGTGTGATCTTTACCCATGCCAACACCGTAACCGGCGTGGAATTGGGTGCCGCGCTGACGCACGATGATGTTGCCCGGAATGATAACCTGGCCGCCATACATCTTCACGCCAAGGCGTTTGGCTTCTGAGTCGCGACCGTTACGGGTACTACCACCAGCTTTTTTGTGTGCCATGAGTCAATTCTCCTAGTGAGGAATTAGGCTGAAATTAAGCCTGAATACCGGTGATTTTGATCTCGGTGTACCACTGGCGGTGGCCCATACGCTTCATGTGGTGCTTACGACGACGGAACTTGATGATGCGGACTTTATCGTGACGACCTTGGGAGATCACTTCAGCCACAACGGTAGCGCCAGCAACAACTGGAGCGCCAATGTTCACGTCATCGCCATTGGCGACCAACAGAACGCGATCAAAAGTAACGGATTCGCCGGTAGCGATTTCCAGTTTTTCGATCTTCAGGTATTCACCTGGGGCGACCTTGTATTGCTTGCCACCAGTAACAATTACTGCGTACGACATGGTATTTCTCCGATAATCCTGCTCACCCAGCTCTTTATAAGAAGAGGTATTGGCTGGCATGGCTGCATAAGGCTGGAAGGCCGGTTTGCAATTGCGTAAGGCAGGTGCTGCCCAGGAAGTTCAGGGTGCGCGATTGTACGCAAGCTGCCGGGGCGATGCAAGAGGCCATCCATCGCGCCTTGACACTCGCCGACGTGGGTCCTAGCATGCCGCGCAACCCTTCTGGAGCGACTGTCGCTGATGCAACCCCAAGCTTTCTACCGCGCGGTGGCGGACGATTTTAGCGCCGTCGACGGCATCATCAAGAAGCAGCTGACTTCCCGAGTGCCGCTGGTATCGAAAATCGGCGATTACATTACCTCGGCTGGCGGTAAGCGACTGCGTCCTTTATTAGTGTTGCTGTGTGGCAAGGCACTGGGCCGCGAAGGCGATGACCTGCGTCTGCTGGCTGCGACCATCGAGTTCCTGCACACCGCCACCCTGCTGCACGACGACGTGGTCGACATGTCCGGCATGCGCCGTGGCCGCTCGACCGCCAACGCCATGTGGGGCAACGCACCGAGCGTGCTGGTCGGCGACTTCCTCTATTCGCGCTCCTTCGAAATGATGGTCGAATTGGGCTCCATGCCGGTCATGAAGATCCTTTCGCAAGCGACCCGCATCATCGCTGAAGGCGAAGTGTTGCAACTGTCGAAGGTCCGTGACGCCAGCACCACCGAAGAAACCTACATGGAAGTCATCCGCGGCAAGACTGCGATGCTTTTCGAGGCTTCGACCCACAGCGCCGCCGCTCTTTGCGAAGCCACAGCAGAACAGGCTGAAGCCCTGCGCACCTTTGGCGATCATTTGGGCGTAGCCTTCCAATTGGTCGACGACCTGCTGGATTACAAAGGCGATGCCGAAACCCTGGGCAAGAACGTCGGTGACGATCTGGCCGAAGGCAAACCGACCCTGCCGCTGATCTACACCATGCGCGAAGGCACCCCGGAACAGGCAGCCCTGGTGCGCAAGGCAATCCAGAAAGGTGGCATCGAAGACCTGGAAAGCATTCGCGAAGCGGTAGAGGCCTCAGGCTCGCTGGAATACACCGCGCAACTGGCCCGTGATTACGTGGCACGTGCAATCAAATGCCTCGACGCGCTGCCTGCCAGCGAGTATCGCGATGCATTGGTTGAATTGAGCGAGTTTGCGGTAGCCCGCACGCACTAACAGCAAACCTTTGTGGGGGCGACCTGTTGCGAGGGGGCTTGCCCCCGTTCGGCTGCGGATCAGTCGTAAACCCTTTGCACGCGGTTAGTCTTTGAAATTTAGGGCCGCTTCGCGACCCAACGGGGGGCGAGCCCCCTCACCACAGGTTCCCTCCCACAGGTCTATCAGCGTCCCGCCCTCTCCCGCCTAAAACCCTATATAATGTGCGCTTTTTAGCCATCCTGAATTCAAGGAGCTTTAGTGAGCACGTTGCCACCCTGCCCAAAATGCAATTCCGAATACACCTATGAAGACGGCGCACAGCTGATCTGCCCTGAGTGCGCGCACGAATGGTCTGCCAGCGGCGAAGCCGACGTGGCGTCCGATGACACCGTGAAAAAGGATTCGGTCGGCAATGTCCTGCAGGACGGCGATACCATCACCGTGATCAAGGACCTCAAGGTCAAAGGCACGTCGCTGGTGGTCAAGGTCGGCACCAAGGTCAAGAACATCCGCCTGTGCGATGGCGATCACGACATCGACTGCAAGATCGACGGCATCGGTCCGATGAAGCTCAAATCCGAGTTCGTCAGAAAAGTCTGAATCGTCTGTATTCCATCCCGCGCCTTGCGTGGGATGGTGCTTCGCCCTCCCCCCGCTTCATCCCGCCTGCACGCGCAATAGCCAAACGCCAGCCGTTTTGACCTGACGCAATCTTTGCCTGCAAAAAAGCACAAAGCGCCAATAGCCCCTTGCTATTTGATGAATAAGAATTATTCTCATTGAAACCCGTTCAATGGAGAAAAGACATGACTTATTTGATCGATGCCTGGCTGGACCGCCCACACCCTTACCTCAGGATCCTGCATCGGGAAACCGGGGAAGTCTGTGCGGTGCTTGAAGAAGAAGCCTTGAGCGAGCTGCAGGATCAGGGGGATCTGGACGTCAGCGACCTGAGTTCAAGCGAGCCGGTGGTGCTCAAGGAACTGGTGCGTAATCTGTTTTTGTTCTGCTACGCCCGGGCGTTGCGCCCGTCGAGTGAACTGCACCACAAGATCGAAATATGAGTCGGCACAAAAAACTGTGGGAGCGAGCCTGCTCGCGATAGCATCACTGCGGCTTCACAGGAAAACCGCGATGAGCGCATCGCGAGCAGGCTCGCTCCCACATGGGTATTACAGAACGTCGAGCAGTTCGACGTCGAATACCAGTACGCTGTGCGGCGGAATGCTGCCAACGCCTTGAGCGCCGTAAGCCAGTTCGCTCGGCACGTACAGACGCCATTTGCTGCCGGCGTTCATCAGTTGCAGGGCTTCGGTCCAGCCAGCGATCACGCCGCCAACCGGGAATTCTGCCGGCTCGCCACGCTCGTAGGAACTGTCGAACACAGTGCCGTCGATCAGGGTGCCGTGGTAGTGAGTGCGCACTTGATCTTCACGGGATGGCTTGGCGCCTTCGCCGGCAGTCAGCACTTCGAATTGCAGACCGGAAGCCAGGGTGGTGATGCCATCGCGCTTGGCGTTTTCAGCCAGGAAAGCCAGGCCTTCGCCAGCGGCGGCTTCAGCTTTGGCAGCCGCTTCGGCTTGCATGATTTCGCGGATCACCTTGAAGCTCGCGGACATTGCTTCCTGGTCAACACGACTTTCCTTGCCGTTGAAGGCGTCAGTCAGGCCAGCCAGGATCGCGTCCAGGCTAACGCCCGGTGGCGGGTTATCGCGCAGTTGGTCGCCCAGCTGACGGCCAATACCGTRGCTGACGCGGGTTTCGTCGGTGGACAGATTTACTTCGGACATGACAGTGCTCCGCTGTGCGGACGGCCAGGGAACTTGCCGTGCGTGCACAGCGCATCCCGGAGCGCCCGGAACTAAAAGGGCCAGCAGACTAGCACAGATGTCATCGTCCTGATGAGGGCTGTCAGTGATGCCAGGAAGAGCGGAAGGCGATCGGCACCTTCAGGCTTTCCCCCACGCTCGAAACCAGACCGCACATTTCATCATGTACCGAGGCGTGTACAAGGTTGAAGGGTAAGGAGGGGAAGTCATGCAGCACTTGCCGAGCATGCTCGACCGAACGCACGGAGAACATATGGTTGTGGTCATCACTCAAGGGATACGCGGCACCGTGCATGCGCGCCTCCAGCAGGTAGATCCCGCCCTCCATGGAGATCAGGTTCAACTCATCGACTTTCCCTGCGATGGCGTAAGCGCGTAGTTCAACAAGGTTCATGAATGCACCTCATACAGTGTCGAGCCAAGACTACTTACAGGGATAGGCCTCGGCGCATCAAAGTACAAGCCAGTAATCACACCACCCGTCCGGTTCGACCAAATCCCCCTGTAGGAGCCTGGCTTGCCAGGCTCCTACAGGGGGTTGTGCAGATCAGTGCTTGGTCAGCTTGTCCAGATAGCCCATGGCGAACGCTGATACGACGAACGTCATGTGAATGATCACGTACCACTTCAAATGCTCGGGATCGACGTTCTTGGCGTCCATGAAGATCCGCAACAAGTGGATAGAGGAAATCGCCACGATGGAAGCGGCCACCTTCATCTTCAGAGAAGACGAATCCATGGTGCCCAGCCAGTTGAGCTTTTCCTTGCTGTCATCGATGTCCAGTTGAGATACGAAGTTCTCGTAACCGGAAATCATCACCATCACCAGCAAACCGCCCACCAGCGCCATGTCGATCAGCGACAACAGCACCAGAATCAGATCCGATTCTGCCATCGAGAAGACGTTGGGAATAACGTGGAAAACTTCCTGGAAGAACTTCAGCGCCAGCGCTAGGAGTCCAAGGGACAGCCCGAAGTAGATCGGCGCCAGCAGCCAGCGGGAAGCGTACATTGCATTTTCGATAAAGCGTTCCATTGAATCTCACACAGGGGGCTGGAAATGGCAGCGAGTATAACAGCCACCTGTTGCACCCAGAAACTGCCGAAAAATCCGCTACCTGCGCCTGTGTCGTAATGTTTTTCTGCTAGTGTCCAGACTATTGACTGCTCAGCATATCGGACAGGAAGACTGGAAAATGGATGTGCGATTGCCTTTGACGAGTACCGCCATTTGCCTGACCCTGCTGATGAGCGGCTGCTCGCCCAGCGAGGATAAGCGCCAGATCAGCCTCGAGGAAAAAACCGCGCAATTCGAGCAGTCGCTGGATCAGATCCAGGACCCGAAGCTCAAGGACGCGATCTCCGAACTCGGCGGTTCACTCTTGTTGCTCGAACGTGCGCAACTCAAGCTCGACAGTAAACCGGTGGAAACCGAATACGGCGAAGACGCCCTCGCTGTGCTCAAGCACTACCCCACGCCCCAGGCTCTGGTCGACACCTATATCAATGGCCTGTTGGTGCTGCAAAAGGACTCAAGCTCCGATTACCTGACTGATCTGCAACCGTTGTTCCCCTTCAACTTCAGTATTCCGGCAGCGTTCCTTTTCCCCCATGGCCTGGAATGGCAATCGGTGACACTGAGCAACAAGCGGGTCATCCCCTTCCAGCCCGAATGGTCGGAAACTGATCCCGGCATTCAGTTCAGCCCGTCGAGTTCCAACCTGACCAGCCCCGATGACCTGACGGTGACCTACCCCTTCATCAACGGACTGGATGTCGACAAAAAAAACCAGCCGCAACCGGTGAGCCTGCAAGGCAAAGTCGAAGTGATCGCGCCGCGCCGGCTCTATAGCTTCGACCTGAGCAAAAAGGACGTCGGACAGACGCGCACCAACGACAACCTCAGCGTCACCCTGTTAAAGCTTGGAAAAAACTACGCCGAGATTGAATACATCAACAGCGCGCCACTGCCTCCAGAAGTCGCTGAAACCCGGTTGATTCCACTGATTGTTCAGGCCAAAGACACCACCGGGCAGTTTCTCTCACGCGCAGGCTCAATCAACGAAACCGCTGCGCAAATCTCGTTCTATAAAAAACAACTGGCGAAAATGCAGCAGCAGACAGCTTGGAGTGAGGCGTTCGAACAACAGCTCAATGAAGAACAGCGCGCGTTTGAGCAGCAACAGGGACGGCATTATTCCAAGGTGTACTTCAACGGACCGATCGAGACCCTTGAGGTCAACTTGTTGGACTTCTCGGCCGCGACAGTAACCCGCAAAGACCTTAACTTGCCGATACGCCACTTTGACCCGCACACCACGGATAAAACCATCGCGCCGCTGACTTTACCGGTGGTGGTATATGACGATCAAACGCCGAATTGGCTCAAGGGCGCAGCACTGAGCGAAGAACAGCTAAAAAAAAGCATCAATATCAATCAATCGGTGGAAGATCCGAGCGCCGCGCGCATTGAGTTCGATCATCCCAGAAGCTTCAATGACGAGTTGCTCGGCAGCACTTTCAGCCTCGGTGACAGCCCGCTCAGTTTTTTTACCGCGGACAGTAGTGGCAAACGCGATGAGCCGATTGAACTGCCACCGCAGGCCTATCAGGTTGACCCTCTGCGCGGCACGATCACCTACGACCTGAACCTGTTTCCGCAAACGCCAGCGTATGCAGTGGGCGCCATGCCGTTGTTCCTGGCCACGATCGAGAAGCAGACGCTCGACACCCGGAAGTTGCCCAAGGGCCTGGAGCTCAAAGGCAATGCGCTGGTGGTGGATGTGAAACTGTTTCCTGCGCAGGACTGGCGATTTTTCGCCAAGGACGACAGTGGAAACTACCTGAAAGAAATTCTTGCGGTCACGCATGACGCAAGCGCCGAAGGCCCGGCGTTATTTGAGGTTCATTACTTTTATGGTCAGCCGACACGCCTGGAAAGCTATCAGCGCAGCGAACTCACCACCGTGCAATATGGTTTCGAAGTCAAACTGGCCACAGCTGATCCAAGTGAACTTGATCAATAACCCACTTAGTGATCAGGACGATACTCAAAGCCACCGAGATTGCGGCAACGGCCCCCGTTGATTTCCCGCAGTTGGGCTTGCAGGTGCAGGCACCAGATTTGTGGGTCGTCGGCCAGTTCATAGCCGTGCAAGATCAGGCTTTCAACGATGGTGTCGAGAATTGATTCAGCCACGAAAGGACCATGAAACGGGCCTTGCGCCTTGATGGCCGAGGGTTGCTCGCCAGCCATTCCGGCGGCGAAGAGTAAGGTCCACATGCCCGTATCTCCCGCCAGAGGGCGGATGGCACACTCGATACGGGTTACAAGGCCCAGGCATTGAC
>NZ_JBFULH010000198.1:0-7436 GCF_056400445.1 Pseudomonas sp. P5_B2
CGCCGTGGCTGGTTCGTTTCGCCGCCGCGTCTGGCCTATAACCTGATGCAACGCAGTCACTTTCACGCGATGGTCAGCGCGCAGGGGCGTGTGCCGTCCACCGAAGTGATTTCGGCGCGGTTGCAACCTGCCTCGGCAGCGGTGTGCGCCTGGTTGCAGTTGCCGGCGTTGTCGAGCGTGATTCAGATTTGCCGCGCGCGGCGCATTGATGAGCGTCTGGTGCTGTACGTGGAGCACTATTTGAATCCGCAGTATTTTCCGGGGATTCTCGAGTTCGATTTGAATCAGTCGATCACCGAGTTGTACGCACGGCATTACGATTTGCACTACGGGCGGGTGCGTTTCGAAATAGTGCCGACGTCGCTCTCGGTGGATGCGGCCGCCGCGTTACGTGTGTCGGTGGGCAGCCCGGGTTTGCGCATCGCGCGGGTCAATTACGATCAGCATGAGCGGCTGATCGACTGTGACCTGGAGTTCTGGCGCCATGATGCGATTCATGTCGGGGTGGATGTGGTTTAGCCAGCTGAAACTGCGGCGACCCCTTCGCGAGCAAGCCCGCTTGTTTCTTGCGCAGGAATTAGACTGATGATGAGAGCGGGCTTGCCCGCGAAGGCGGCCTGACAGCCAGCCCATTTCTCGCGGCAGTTATTCCTTCTGCGCCTCACCCGTAGCCGTTACAACCTGAACGCTCATGCGCGGCATCGCCAGGTCGAGCCCCGCCTCATCCAGATGCCGCTTGAGCGACAGGTTGAACGCCCGCGAAACTTCCCACTGTTTGATCGGCGCGGTTTTGAACCGGGCGCGAAGGATCGCATTGCCAGACTCGAAACTCTCGACCCCCTGGATCTCCAGTGGCGACCAGATGTTGCGACGTTGCAGCGGGTCGGTGCGCATTTTCTGACCGACTTCGCGCATCAGTTTGATCGCGCTATCAATGTCCATGTCGGACGGTACCGCTACTCGGAAAATCGCGTAGCCGAATTCCCGGGAGTAGTTTTTGATGCTTTTGATTTCGCTGAACGGAATGGTGTGGACGATGCCGTCGATGTCCCGCAGGCGCACGGTGCGGATGGTCAGCCCTTCGACAGTGCCGAGGTGACCGCCGACGTCCACGTAATCGTCGATGGCCAGGGAGTCTTCGATGATGATGAACAGCCCGGTGATCAAGTCCGCCACTAGCGACTGCGCACCGAAACCGATGGCCAGGCCGATCACGCCGGCACCGGCCAGCAATGGTGTGACGTTCATGCCCATGTTCGCAAGCGCGACGATCAGCGCGACAATGAAAATCGCCACGAACAGCACGTTGCGGATCAACGGCATCATGGTCTGTGCGCGGGTATTGGCTGGGCCTTTGCGTGAGCGGGTGAGCGCGAGGTGTACGGCGGTGTCGCTGAGGATCCAGATCAGCCAGACGAAAATCAGCGTGCCGGCGAGGCTGAACAGTTTGACGCTGATCTCATGGCCTTCACCTTCGGTGAACGTGATCAGCGACATGCCCCAGACCCGCAGGCCGAGCTCGATGAACGCCAACCACACTAGCAAGTGAACGAGGGTGTAGAAAAAGTTTTTCAGGCGCTCCGAATACAGCGCATGGCGCTTTACACCACGTTGTGGTTTCAGGGCATGGCGCCGCACCAGTCCATTGATGACCATGCTCAACACCAGCAACACGGTGCAGATCAGCGATTGGCGCAATGCTGTGCTGGTGTCGCCGGCCGAGACGAACGTGGCGAACAGCGAGACGCCCACCAGCACCAGCGCCGGGACGTACCAGAAGGTGCCGAGAATCTCGATGGTGTCGCTCAGGGCGCGCCGGGTCAGGCGCCGGGACAGTGGCTGGTTGCGAATCAAATGCGCGATCGGCCGGCGAAACCGCAAGATGAACAGCCCGGTAGAAATCGCGGCCAACACATTGGCCGCTGTCGCCGCCGTGTGAGCCAGATGGCTGCCGAGACCGGCGATCAGTCGCGGATCGTTCAGCGCCTCACCAAACGCGGCGAAACTGCCGATCAGCCACAATGGTCGAAAAGCCTGGTGCCGCAAGATATACAAGGCGCGGTGGCGGTGTGGACCATCGAGCAGGGAGAACGCGATCACACAGATCGCCGAAAAACACGTGCCGACCACCAACGCGTAAGCCAGCACCATGGCCAGGCTTTTGCCCAGTGACGAGGGCAGGGCGTAGCTCATGTAGACGGTGATCACCAGGGCGACCATCCATGGCCCGAGCTTGCGCAGTGCGAAGCGCAACATGTCCAGCGCCTTGGGGTGTTGCGGCAGTTCTTCGGTCAGGCCGAAGCGCGTGCGCACCCGGTGGCTGATCCAGATCAGGGCCGCCGCCAACAGGCTCCAGACCATCAGGATCATGGCGAAAGCGAAGATGATTGGCAGCCACTCACCGGCAGGCAACATCAATGCTGCCAGTTCGTCCCTGGCCTGATCGAGCTCTTCAGACCAGCGCGTGAGCGGGCTATCGGCCCCGGAGAATTGTTTTTCGAACGTGGCYAGTGTGCCGCCGATCAAGCCCAGCACGCCTTCTTCGGCGGCGGGTTGCGCCTTTTTGGTGGCATCGCGCAGTTTCTTCAGGTCGGCCAGCAGTTTGCTGCGCTGCTGATCGTTTTCCAGCGACTTGATGACTTCGTCCAGCGATTGGCCCAGTGGTTCTTGCGCCTCGGGCTGGGCTTTGGTCGAACTGCCGAGCAGGCCCGGCAAACCGGCCGCCTGGGCTGGCGTCATCGGCAGCAACGTCATGAGGCAGACAAGGAAGAAACACGGCAGGGCGAAAAGACGGGCAAGCACTAGGCGGTCAACCTCGGGATGAACGGATCGACCGAGTGTACGAGCCCGTCTAAATCAATGCGAGTCAGGGGGAGGATTTATTCGTTGAGTTTGGCGAGGATCTTGAAAATTACGGTGCCGAAAATGGTCAGCATGCCAATCCACATGGCAAACACACCGGCGTTTTTGTCGCGGAAGTTGAAGCCGATTGCCAGCATGAGCATCCCGGCGAGGATCGGGATCAGCATGGCGTGAAACGAAGACAGCGAGATCATGGAGACGGCCTTGTCAGTGGTTAATTTAAGTCTAGGTGGCTTTTGGGTGGCTGGAGCTGATGCACATCATTGTGGCGAGGGGGCTTGCCCCCGTTGGGTTGCGAAGCGGCCCCAGCATTCTTTCAGTCATGCCATGCAAACAGATTTCACGACTGCTTCGCAGCCGAACGGGGGCAAGCCCCCTCGCCACAGTTGTTCTTCGCAGGATTGAGTTACGGCAATTCCTGGCAGGCGTAGAACGCGCTCAGCACTTTGACCAGGTGCGCCAGGTCGTGGCTGCCGCACAGTTCGCGTATTGAGTGCATGGCGAAAGTCGGCAGGCCGATATCCACGGTGCGCACGCCCAGGTGGCTGGCAGTGATCGGGCCGATGGTCGAGCCACAGCCCATGTCGCTGCGCACCACAAAGCTTTGCACCGGTACTTCTTCGGCCATGCACAGGTGGCGGAAGAAGCCGGCGGTTTCGCTGTTGGTGGCGTAACGCTGGTTGCTGTTGACCTTGATTACCGGGCCGGCGTTGAGTTTCGGGCCGTGGTTGGCGTCGTGCTTGTCGGCGTAGTTGGGGTGCACGCCGTGGGCGTTGTCGGCCGACACCAGCAGGGATTTCTGAATGGTGCGCACGAACTCGTCACCTTCAGGCAACAGGCGACGCAACGTCTGCTCAAGCATCGGACCGTCAGCGCCGCAGGCCGAACAAGAACCGACTTCTTCGTGATCATTGCAGACCAGCACACAGGTTTCGTCAGTTTCGGTGGTCAGCAGTGCTTGCAGGCCGGCGTAGCACGACAGCAGGTTATCCAGACGCGCGCCGGCGATGAAGTCACCATGCAGGCCGATGATCGCAGCGCTTTGGGTGTCGTAGAAACTCAACTCGTAATCCAGCACGACGTCGGCGTTCAAGCCATGTTCCAGCGCCAACTGATTAGTGAGTACGGCGCGGAAGTCCACACGCTCGTCACCGGCGAATTGCGCGAGGATCGGCGGCAATTCGGTCTGCGCGTTGATTGCCCAGCCCATGTTGGCTTCACGGTTAAGGTGAATCGCCAGGTTCGGAATGGTCGCGATCGGCACTTTGAAGTCGATCAACTGACTCTCGACCTTGCCATCGCGGCGAAAGGTCACGCGGCCGGCGAGGGACAGGTCGCGGTCGAACCACGGGGCCAGCAACGCACCGCCATAGACTTCGACGCCCAATTGCCAGAAACCCTGACGCTGCAGTTCAGGCTGGGGCTTGACCCGCAGACACGGACTGTCGGTGTGCGCGCCCACCAGGCGAATACCGCCATGCAGCGGTGAATGCCGACCCATCTTGATCGCGACGATGGAGGAATCATTACGGGTCACGTAGTAACGACCGTTGGCTTCGGTGTTCCAGGGCTCGCGCTCGTCAAGGCGCATGAAACCCGCCGCTTCCAGGCGTTGAACGAGGCTGGCAGTGGCATGGAATGGGGTAGGGGAGGCCTTGAGGAAATCGATCAGGCCTTGGTTCAACTCTTCGCGCATAAGAAGCTCCAGACAGCAGTGGCGCCAGTTTAACGTATTGAAAGCTCATCGGGCGTCAGAACGGTGCCGGGCACTCGAAACGCAAGCGTTCACCGGTTTGAGGTTGGGTGAAGCTGAGCATGCTGGCATGCAGGCACAAGCGCGGCCAGGCGGCCAGGGCTTGTTCGTGGGCATAGAGCCCGTCACCCAGCAGCGGGTGGCCGATGGAGAGCATGTGCACGCGCAATTGGTGCGAGCGGCCGGTGATCGGCGTCAGTTCGACGCGGCACCAGTCGCCACAGCGTTCCAGCACGCGCCAGAAGGTCAGGGCGTGCTTGCCGAATTCGTGGTCGACCACATGGCGTGGCTTGGTCGGCGGGTCGTAGCGCAATGGCAGATCTATGCTGCCGCTGTCCAGTTCCGGCTGACCCCAGCACAACGCCGTGTAGGCTTTTTCGGTTTCGCGGTCGTGAAATTGCCGAGACAGCTCGCGATGAGTGTCCGGGTCACGGGCCAGGAGAATGATGCCGGAGGTTTCCCAGTCCAGGCGATGGACGATGCGTGCTTCCGGGTAGCCGTTTTCTTGCAGGCGGGTAATCAGGCAATCCTTGTTATCGTCAGCCCGGCCAGGGACGGAGAGCAACAGGGTCGGTTTGTTCACCACCAGTACGGCGGCGTCCTGATGGATGATGTGGACATTGGACAACGGCATTAAAACAGCCTCGTAACAAACGCCAACGGCGGCTCAGRCCCCTTCCAGTGGCAGAAGGGCCCTGAGCCGCCGTGGCTCCGACCGGATCGATTAACGATCCGGCAGGGTTATATTGAGTTCCAGAATCGAGCAACTGCCCTGGTTTTCCAGAGCAACGTGCACGTCATCGGACCCGATATTGACGTACTTGCGGATCACTTCTACCAATTCCTTTTGCAAGGCTGGCAGGTAGTCCGGCGTACTGCGTTGGCCGCGTTCATGCGCCACGATGATCTGTAGACGCTCTTTCGCTACCGATGCGGTACTTGGCTTCTTGTTGGCACGAAAGAAGTCAAAAATATTCATTATCTACCTCCAAACAGGCGCTCGAAGAATCCCTTCTTCGTGACATCGAGGAAACGATGTTCAACGGTTTTGCCCAGCAGACGATCGACGGCATCGCTGTACGCCTGACCGGCGTCGCTTTGGTCGTCGAGAATCACCGGCRCACCGGAGTTGGAGGCCTTGAGCACCGCTTGCGATTCCGGAATTACACCCAGCAGGGCGACAGCCAGAATCTCTTTAACGTCTTCGACGCCAAGCATTTCGCCATCGCTGACGCGTTGCGGGTTGTAGCGGGTCAGCAGCAAGTGTTCCTTGATCGGCTCTTCGCCTTTTTCAGCGCGGCGCGATTTGCTGGCCAGCAGGCCCAGCATACGGTCAGAGTCACGGACCGAGGACACTTCCGGGTTGGTCACGATAATCGCTTCATCAGCGAAGTACATGGCCAGGTGCGCGCCTTTCTCGATACCCGCCGGAGAGTCGCAGACCACGAATTCGAAGTCTTCTTTCAGCGCCATCAGGACTTTTTCCACGCCTTCCTGGGTCAGCGCGTCTTTGTCACGGGTTTGACTGGCGGCCAGGACGTAGAGGTTTTCCAGGCGCTTGTCTTTGATCAGGGCTTGCTGCAGGTTGGCTTCGCCGTTGACCACGTTGACGAAGTCATACACCACGCGACGCTCGCAACCCATGATCAGGTCGAGGTTACGCAGGCCGACGTCGAAGTCGACGATCACTGTTTTGTGACCACGCAGAGCGAGGCCGGTACCGATAGCGGCGCTGGTGGTGGTCTTACCCACACCACCCTTGCCGGATGTAACCACGAGAATCTTGGCCAAGGTGTTTCACCCCTAAGGAAAAAGGACATTTAGCCCCTGAAAAACATCTCTTGAAAAACTACTGCAGTCGGACAGCCTTGGCTGGAATCCGGTTCTGGGCAGGGCTTACCTCCGGTAAACACTGCTTGTGGCCGTTTTCCTACTTCGCTTGAGCCGTTTTCGCTAGGTTTTAGAGATGTTTGGAAAATGCGGCAGTATCCGTTAAAGCCGAATGATGTTCAACACGTCGCCGGACAGGCTGACCTGTACCCCCGCGCCCCATAACGGGTCGCGACGCAGATCCTCGGAGACCTTGTAGTGGCCTGCGATGGACACCAGCTCAGCGCTCATTTGCTGACAAAAAATCCTGGCTTTCGTGTCGCCTTTGACGCCGGCCAATACACGACCGCGCATCGGGCCGTATACATGGATATTGCCATCGGCGAGAAGTTCCGCACCTGGGCTGACCGAGGAAATCACCACCAAATCGCAACCCTGGGCATAAATCTGCTGACCACCGCGTACTGGCGAGGTGATGATTTTTGTCGGTTTGATGGTCGGTTCCGGCGGTTTTTCCGGTTTTTTCTTCACTTGGCCTTCGAGCGGGTCAAGCGCACGCTCACGGGCGCCGGACGGCGGCAGCACGGGTAGATCGACAGCAATGGCGGCAGCGATGTCTTCGATGCGGCTGGCGCGGATGGCCAGCGTGCGCAAGCCATGCTGACGACAAACGCGCATCAGCCCCGGCAAATCTACTGCGCCTTCGCCGGCCGGAAGCTTGTCCAGGGCCAGCACCAGCGGGGCATTGCTGAAAAAATTAGGCGCCTGAGCGACCTTGGCGGCCAGTTGCCGATCAAGGGTCTCGAGGTCGTTGCGGGCCAGTTCCAGCACCGTAATGGCGAGCATGCTGCCCTTCAACTGGAACACGGGATCCTGGTCTTGCGGTTCGGTTTGGCTCATGGTCGGCATACAACGGCTTGTCACTAAAAGTGCCGAGACTTATAACGAGAACGCCCGCAAGCCGCAAGCCGGGTCGAACGATGTAGAATGC
>NZ_JBFULH010000199.1:0-7425 GCF_056400445.1 Pseudomonas sp. P5_B2
GTGTGTCAGTCGTTATCAATGTTGAATGTAAATCCGCCTTCGCGAGCAAGCCCGCTCCCACAGGGGATTTGCGGTGTTACTTGCTCTGGGGCAGTTCTTCTTCGGATTCGGTCTTTGTTCGGGCAGGTCTCGGGGTCAGGACCTTTAGTACATCATCAATAACTGCCTTACCCATTGCCGTCAGGTAATGCGCGGCCCAGGCATGGCGGTCGGTGTCTTTTGCGTAGGCGGCATCCTCGGCGAATGATTTGCCGAGGAAGAGGAGGTCGGAGGCTTGGGCTAAAGCTTCGACGATGGGGACGCCGGCGCGGACGTTGAATAGCGCTTGATCCGAGCAGTAGATGAGGGGGGTGAAGCCGATGGTTTTTAAATCTGAAATCGCGGACGGATCTATTTTGCTCATTGTTTCGCTCCTTAAAACGAGGAGCTGCCACATTCGTTACCACACGAATGGGTGGCAGCTGTACGCAGGGTGGTAAACCGGAAGAGCAAAGGAACCGGCAGACCCGAAGGTCTCCCACGCACAGCCGCCATAACACTGGATGACAGGCGAAAACGCATGAAATCGTGTTGGGAACGCTGTTGCACTTTGCTTTGCCGGGTTACCACACCCGATCACTGCATCTGCAGCGACGTCCGGAGACTATCCCGTCAAAGAAAAGCGCAACAAGGCGGCAAAGTGCCCAAACGCGAGATTCGGAGTTTGCCTACAAGGTCTGCGGGCGTCATCTGATATTGCGACACCAGAAGTAAACGAAACTAAACACGGCGGGAGCGTTTACACGTCCTTCGGCTCACTTTTTCTCAGGGTGAAAAACGCTGGATGAGAAACTCGCGTTTTTTGCAGCTTGCTGTATGTCTAATTCAACGCAATACTCTGCGTAGAACTGTGTGTTCAAATTTGCATGATTGTGTAGAGAGGTGAGTATGACGGCATTACTGGAGCGTGCTGACCAAGCAATTTCGGTGACTGCAATGGTCAGGGGGTTCAGTGCGAGGCTAAAGGAGATTTCCAGCCGAGCCACCGAACGACTGGTCATTTTCAAAGACAACCAACCCGCAGCGGTCATTATCAATGTCGATGCGTATCAGGAAATGCTCGACGAGCTCGAGGACCTTCGGGTTGAAGCGGCGGCTCGAGAGCGACTGATCGGTTTTGATCAGGCCAAGGCTGTCAGCCACGACGATATGCGGGCGCGGTACGCCAAGAAAGACTAAAGGAGCTGTGGATGGTTTGGGGCGTTATCTATCATCCGGAGGTTCAGAAGGATCTGGATCTGCTGGGAGCTGTGGCGGCGAACCGCATTCTTGATGTGATCGAAGAGCGGATTATCAATGGTGAGCCAGATAAGAGCGGCAAGCCCCTAAGAGCCAGTCTTGCAGGTTGCAGACGGATCCGGACAGGCGACACACGAATTGTTTATCGAGTCGATGGCAAGGCCATTCAGGTACTGATCGTCGCAGTCGGAGCCCGACGTGATGAAGAGGTCTATGACGCCGCAGAGCGTCGCCTATAAGTAGAAGCCTCCGTTGCCGTGAAGGTAGCGGGGGCTTTTTTGTGTCCGAACACATAACTTGAAGACGACGGAGACTCAATGTGGGAGCGGTGTTACTTGCTCTGGGGCAGTTTTTCTTCTGATTCGGTCTTTGCTTGGTTCGGTCGAGAGGTCAGGATCTATTGAATGGTGTTGACGGCTCGATTTTTCCAAAAACAAAAGTGTCCACGTTTTATGGAATGTGGACACTTGGACTTTCTAGCTTGATGAAGAGTCAAGATATTTAGGAAAATGGAGTCGAGGTCGAGTTCGACATACCGTCTACTAGCTGAAAGCACTTCACGTCCGCACATGTAAAAAAGCCCCCGCAACCAAACAGCTGCGGGGGCTTTTTCGTGGGGACGCTCAGATCACTCCTGCGCCGTCGCTTCTTCCTTTGCCTGTCGCTTGACGATAATGTCCACAAGGCGCTTGGCCAGTGCCGGGTAGTTCTCATCAAAGTGATGCCCGCCAGGCAGTTTCATCGCTTCGCCCACGGCGGTCTTGTCGGTGCAGCCGCTTTCGTCGACTTCTTCTTCGCCGTAGATGCACACCACTTTTTCTGGTGGCAGCTTGGCCATTTCCGGGCCGGTGGCGGCTTCTTTGCCGGCGTTGCCGAGCCAGCCTTCGACTTCGATTTCGAAGCTGCCGGTGCGGGCGAAGGCCAACAGGATGATGGCATCGACGCGTTGCTGTTCCGATTCCGCCAGGCGATTGTAGATCGCCGGCAGGACGTCGGCGCCGAACGAGTAGCCGGTCAGGATGAAGCGCTTGGTGCCCCATTTCTGCCGGTAGTGCTGCATCAGTTCGGCGAGGTCCAGGGCGCTTTGCTCCGGGCTCTTGTGCTGCCAGTAGTAGCGCAGGGTGTCAATGCCGACTACCGGGTAACCGATCTTGGCCATCTCTCCCGCAACGTCACGGTCGAGGTCACGCCAGCCGCCGTCGCCGGAGAGGAACAGGGTGACGGTGTCCTTGGCTTGGCCGGCCGGGACTTCGACCACCGGAATCTGCAAGCCACCGGCGGCTTTGTCGCCGCCAACGAGGATTTTGCGCAGTTCGTTGTTCAGCACTTGCGGCAGGTTGATGTCGTAGTCGCTGATGCTGGTTTCGGCGTTGGGTTGATCGCGCACGAAGCCGGCGCTGGTGTCGTCCGGGTTGTCGTTCCATGCCACCAGCCAGTGGCCATGAGCCGCGGTTTTCGGAAGCAAGTGAGTGCAGCCCGGTTTTTCCAATGCCAGGTCGACGGAGACGGCCTGAGCCTTGTCATCTTTCTGTTCGGACAACCAGCGCCACGCCAACACAGCGCCAGGGCCGATCCCGCTGACCAGCGTTGCCGGGCCTTTGAGTTCTCTGAGGCCTGATTGCAGTGCGCGGCTTTGCAGCAGGCAGTCTTTAGGCAAAATCACCTGAACAATCTGCGCAGAAGCGGAGCGGCTCAGGGTCAACAGTTGTTGGTCGCTGAGCTTCTGGTCTTCGTTGACCGCCACCAGCACCTGAGCCTTCGGCGTGGTACCGGGAATCACGCGGGTCATCGCGGCGCCATCGGCCGGTGTCAGGTGTTCGAGCGTTGGTGCCGGTGCCGGGCGTTTCAGGTACCAGAAACCGCCACCGAGAATCAGGGCCAGCACTACCAGTGTGGCCAGTACGTACCGCAAGGAGCGTTGAATCATCAGCGTTTCACCAATCCAGTCAAGCCGCCTGCAATCAGGGCAGCAGTATCGGCCAGGGCAACCAGCGGATCGAGTCCGGCGGGCACGGCCATATAACGGGGTTCCCAGTCAGGCTGGAACTTGTCTTTGAAGCGGCGCAAGCCTTGGAAGTTGTAGAGCTGCTCACCACGGCGGAAAACCATCGAGCCCAGACGCTGGGTCAGCGGTGCGCCACGACGGGGTTGCAACCCCGACAACGGCACCATGCCCAGGCTGAAGCGCGCGTATCCATGATTTTTATAATGTTGAATCAGGCCGACCATCATGAATTCCATGGTCAGCTTCGGCGCGTCCGGGTGCGCACGCATCAGGTCGAGGCTGGCCAGGTCATGGCCGTAGGTCTCGAGCAAGTTGGCGAAGGCCACCGGGCGACCTTCGAAACGAATCACCGCAATGCGGAAATGCTTTAGGTAGTCATCGCTGAAGCGGCCGAGGGAGAAGCCTTTCTCGCGCACGTTCTTGCCGGTCAGCCAGGCATCGGAAATCACCTTGAGCTCATCCATCGGGGCCTGACCTGGCTCGTGGATTTCCAGCGACAGGCCGTCGCGGGTGCCACGGTTCCAGGTGTAACGCAGGTCTTTCATCTCTTTGCCCTTGGCTTCGAGATCAAAGCGATGCAGATCGACCCGGGCTTCTTCGCCCAGTTTGATCGCGGTCAGGCCGATGTCCATGTAGTACGGCAGGTTCTCGGCGCGCACCTGATAGAACACCGGGCGGGCGTGGTGGACGTCGCAGAGGTCGCGGAACTGCCAGATCATCTCAGCGCGTTGCTGGGTCGGACCAATCGGATCGTACAGCGCCACCAGGCTGCGCCCACGGCGGGCGTACATCAGAAACGCCTCGTCGTCAGGGTGGAATAGCAGCGCCTTGTCACCGGTCAGGGCCAGGCCGCCGTCCGGTTGGGCGGAAGCCATGAGGATCTTTACTGCGCGGTCCAGTTCGTCCGGCGTCGGCAAGTGAATGACCGGGCGGGCAGTGCGCAGCAGCCACGTCAGGGATACCACAACCAGCAGCACGGCGGCGCCCAGCAGCGAGCGCAAGCCACGCGGCGCATCGGCATCAAGGGTGAACTGCCACCAGAGTTGATGGCTGTACGGAACGTCCTGATAGGCAAACAGCAGCAACCAGATCGAGGCGCCCAGCACACAGAGGCTGGACACCAGATACAGCGGCGAGAACGGCAGTTCGGTGAGGCGGCTCGGGCGATAGAACGAGCGGCGGAAAACCCCCAGCAGACTGGCGGTGAGGGTCATCAGGCAGGCTTCTTCCCAGTCAAAGCCTTTGAGCAGGGAGAGCAGGGCGCCGACCAGCAGCAAAATGGTGGTCAGCATCCAGGCGGCAGAGAGGCGCCGACGCAGACCTTGAGCCAGCAACAGGCATAACACACCGATCAGGCTGGCGCCGAAGTGCGAGGCATCGACGAGGCGATGAGGGATCAGAAAACCGACGTGTTCCAGGCGGGTGTCGATTTCCGGGGTTACGCCGGAAAACAGCAAGACCACGCCGGACAGGAACACCAACACCGCCAGAATCGGTGCCGCGAGGCCCGAAGCTACGCGCAGGGACTGACGTGACTGAAACAGGCGCTGGCCTTCGTTGATCAGCAGGAGCAGGCAAGCCACCAGCAGCGGCAGCACCACATAGATCAGTCGATACAACAGCAGGGCGGCGGCCAGTGGTGCCGCGCCCAGTGACTCGGCAAAGGCGGCCAGCAGGATCGCTTCGAATACGCCGACCCCGCCCGGCACGTGGCTGAGCACGCCCGCGGCCAATGCCAGCAAGTACACCAGCAGGAAGGCGCCGAAGGGTGGGGCCTCGGGCAGCAACAGATAGAGCACAGTCGCGGCGGCAGCCACGTCCAGGGCGGTGATGATCAGTTGCAGGAGGGTCAGGCGGCGGCCGGGCAGGCGCAAGGTGCGGCGGCCGACTTTGACCAGCAGGTTGTCAGGGGAAGGCTGTTCCGGCAGGCGACGGCGGTAGATGCCGATGGCCAAGACACTGAAGAGCAGCAGGACTGCCGCCGCAATCAGGCCGAGCAATGTCTGCGACAGACCCAAGGCTGCCGAGGCGGCAGGCAGGTTGCTGAGGGTTGCCAGGGCGGCCAGCGGTGGCAGGGCGCAACCGAGCGACAGGCTTGCAAACAGCGTCATATGGGCGACTTCTGAGGCCCCTAGGCCATGACGTGCATATAAACGGTAGCGAACCGAGCCCCCTGAGAGCATCGAAAGGCCAATGGCGTTGCCGATGGCAAACGCGGTGAACCCGCCGAGCGCCAAAATTCGAGGCGCCAGCGTCACGCCCGCATAGCGACTGGCCGACCACTCGTAACCCAGCAGAATAATGAACCCGACCACGGTCGCACCCAGTGCGCCCAGCAGTGCCGGTTTGGGGACTTCCAGGATCGAGTCGTGCAAAGCGTACAGATCGAGTTCGCTCAGCAGGTGATGACAGGCAATCAGTGCGATAGCGAACAACAGCAGAGTGACGGCCAGGCCGATGGGCTGACGATATTTGCTGACCAGATCGAGCAGGCGCAAACGCTCGGCCTTGATCGGTTGTGTCGCTGTGACGGTGTCTTGTGGGTCAGACGAGTTGGCGCGCATCAATCACCTCTTGGATCGTGCGCGACAGGATGGAGGTATCGAGCCAAGTTACCAATCCCTGCAGTAAAAAATAATCACGAATATTAACGCCTCACACCGGGTTTCGGCGCTGGCGCATCATGAGTCGTAGAGAAGAGGACTGCCTGAGGTCCAGAATCGTCCGGATTCAGCAGTTTGAGCATCCCTGACGCTTCACGACACAGTGACAGATCATTGTTGCGAAAGGACTTTTTCGACAGATACAAAAAAGGCCACTCTTTCGAGTAGCCTTTTTTGATGTTTGGTTGCGGGRGCCGGATTTGAACCGACGACCTTCGGGTTATGAGCCCGACGAGCTACCAGACTGCTCCATCCCGCGTCTGTGTGKCGGCATTCTACAGAGGATCGCCGGGGTGTCAACCTTCAATATTGGAAAAACCTGTTCCTGTTCAACTGCTTAGCCTGAAATCCGGTTGGAAAGGATGGCTGTAAGGCAGGCCTGGCAAGGCTTTCAGCTCTATTGGCGGGTCGTATTCGATTGAAAAAATAAATCCATGGCGTACTTTCCTACGGGTGAGAAAGAACATTCCTAGTACTGGTGCTATATACAGGTGTCGGTGAGATACTGCTTATCCGACTCGCCAATGCTCCTTTTCTTCGTCATGAACCGCGCTTTTATATGACCCAGCGAAAAATCATCCACGTCGACTGTGACTGCTTCTATGCCGCCATCGAGATGCGCGACGACCCGCGCCTGGCCGGTAAACCGTTGGCAGTGGGTGGTTCGGCGGATCGACGGGGGGTGATCGCGACCTGTAACTATGAAGCGCGGGCCTATGGCGTACGTTCGGCCATGTCTTCCGGGCATGCGTTGAAGTTGTGCCCGGACCTGACCATCGTCAAGCCGCGCATGGAAGCGTATAGAGAGGCGTCGAAGGAAATTCACACGATCTTTCGCGATTACACCGACTTGATCGAACCGCTGTCCCTCGATGAAGCCTACCTCGACGTGTCGGACAGCGCACATTTCGGCGGCAGCGCTACGCGTATAGCCCAAGACATTCGTCGGCGAGTGTCCAATCAATTGCATATCACTGTGTCGGCCGGTGTGGCGCCGAACAAGTTTCTGGCCAAGATCGCCAGTGACTGGAAGAAGCCTAATGGTTTGTTTGTCATCACCCCGGATCAGGTGGAAGACTTTGTCAGTGGCTTGCCAGTGAGCAAGTTGCACGGAGTGGGCAAAGTCACTGCCGACAAATTGGGCAGACTCGGCATCATCGATTGCTCGCATCTGCGCGAGTGGGACAAATTGGCACTGGTACGTGAATTCGGCAGTTTCGGCGAGCGGCTCTGGAGCTTGGCCCGTGGGATCGATGAGCGTTTGGTCCACAACGACAGTCGTCGGCAGTCGATCAGCGTCGAAAACACCTATGACGTGGACCTGCCGGACTTGGTGAGCTGTCTGGATAAATTGCCCGAGCTGTTGGAAACCCTGGCGAGCCGCTTGGCGCGAATCGACAGCAGCTATCGGCCCGGCAAGCCATTCGTCAAAGTGAAATTCCATGACTTTACGCAGACGACGCTCGAGCAGGCCGGGGC
>NZ_JBFULH010000200.1:0-7401 GCF_056400445.1 Pseudomonas sp. P5_B2
GTTGCGCGACATGCACCAACCCGATGCTCACCGTGGTGACAAAGGGTCGGCCTTTCCAGACAAAGTGCAGGTTTTGCACGGTCATGCGCAAACTTTCGGCAACCTTCTCGGCAGCGTCCGGTGCGCAGTTTTCCAGCAGTATGCCGAACTCATCGCCACCCAGCCGAGCCAAGGTGTCGCCTTCGCGCAAACCGGACTGCAGCAACGCACAGATATGCCGCAGCAGTTCATCGCCCGCTGCATGACCGCACGTGTCATTGACCAGTTTGAATTGATCCAGATCGAGAAACATCAGGGCATGGCACCCGGTATACCGTGTCAGGTTGTGCAGTGCCTGCTCCAGTCGAAACTCGAACTCGCGGCGGTTGGCGAGCCCGGTCAAGGCGTCATGAGTCGCCTGCCAGGACAGATTGGCAATGTATTGGCGTTCCTGTGTCATGTCATGCAACACCAGCACAGTGCCACTGACCTTGCCCGCATTGCGAATCGGYGAACCCACCAACGTTACCGAAACCGTGCTGCCATCCAGTCGCTGAATCAGCTTGGAATGTTCGCTGCCACCACCGAGTTGACCGCTCAAAATATGTTCGATCAACGTGAAACCATCAGCCTGAGCGTTTTCATCCAGCAGATTGAACAGCGCCGCCAGCGGCAAACCCGTCGCCTGTTCGGCTTTCCAGTGAGTCAGCGCCTCGGCGGCGGGATTCATGTAGGTGATTGCGCCGTCGACATCCGTAGTGATCACGCCGTCGCCAATGGATTGCAGAGTGATCTGCGCCCGGTCTTTCTCCAGTTGCAGCGCTTCGGCGAACTCATGGCGCTGCTTGAGCAACTTATGGGTACGCAGCAACGCCAGCGCAATCAAACTCAACGCCGTGGCGAGGTTGGTCACCAGCAGCAATTGGAGGATCAAGCGCGAGCCTTCGCCCAATGCATCACTGAACGCTTTGGCGGCTGGCGTTACTGCATCGTTGATGGCGAGTATCTGGTCTTTCCAGCGCCACAGATCAGCGGGCGTGACCTGTCTGTCGGCAACGCGCTGGTGCATCTCTTGCGCAACATTGTCGAGTTGCAGCAGGTACGCGTCACCCACCGTCCAGAGGTCGATGGCTTTTTCAAGGTATGAGAAATGCCGGAAGTTGAGGTAGAGCCAGATCAGACTGGAAACGTCGTCAGGGTGGTTGCCCCCCTTGAGAATCGCCACTCGTGCGGCTTCGATTTCCGGTGGCTGGTGATCCAGCGCCAGGCGTAACTCGTGACCACCCTGAGGTATGGCAATGGCGTTCTGGTATTTGAGGAAAATCGCCTCGTCGCGACTGTCCGCATAGAGATTGAGGTAATAGATGGCGTCTTTTTGCCCCTTCGACCACAGGCTTTCACCGGCAACATAGCCGCGTACTGCCGACAGAACGTACAGGCTGACGCCCCCCAACAAGGCCTGAAACAGCACGACGGCAATAAATGGCCAGACAATGCCCAACAACCGTGGCGTTCCGAGAGTCCGGGTTTGATTCATGAGGTCCCTTTTTAGCACTGCCAGATCATCATCCCAACGTGATCGCTACCGCCAGACTAGGGCGCGATCTCGATCCCGGCAAGCAAACCATCAACATCAATACCTGAACTGACAAAGGCGTATTGAGCGGCACACGGCGTTATAGCTGTTGTAAATGCCCATAAAGCTTGGCGTACAAACCACCCTCAGCGATCAATTGCTGGTGGTCGCCATCCTCGGCAATCTGTCCGCCATCGAACACCAGCACCCGGTCGGCTTGTTTCACCGCTGACAACCGGTGCGCGATGATCAAGGTGGTGCGATGGCTGAGAAACCGCGCCAGCGCCTGATGCAGGTTGTATTCGGTGGYGGCGTCCAGCGCGGAAGTGGCCTCGTCGAGAATCACCACTTTGGGTTCGGCCAGGACCATTCGTGCAATCGCCAAGCGCTGGCGCTGACCACCGGACAAACGCACACCGGAGCGTCCGACGATGCTATCGAGGCCGTCGGGCAGCGCTCGAACCGTGTGGTGCAGCTGCGCAATTTCCAGTGCTTGCCAACAGGCTTCGTCGCTGCGCACACGGCCCATCGTCAGGTTGGCGCGGATGGTGTCGTTGAACAAAGCAGGATGCTGCAAGACCACCGCAACATTTTCGCGCACGGTTTCCAGGCCGATCTCCTGTTGCGTCGAGCCGCCGAAGCGAATGGTCCCGGCCTGTGGAGTGTACAAGCCCAGCAACAATTGCACCAACGTGCTCTTGCCGCCACCACTGGCGCCGACAATCGCGACTTTTTCACCGGGGGCGATGGACAGGTCCATCTTGTTCAGCACCAATTCATCGCCGTAACCGAAACTCAGGCTCTGGACTTCTATGCCCACGGTGTCACGGCCCTGAAACGGGTCGACGCCACCGGGGTATTGCGGCTCATCGGCCCTGGCCAGCAACTCGTTGATCCGCGCCAGCGCACCACTGGCGGCGTAATAGGCGTATTGAAGATTAAGCAGTTGTTCCACCGGGCCGATCATGAACCACAGGTAGCTGAACACCGCCAGCATCTGGCCGATGGACAGGTCGGAGAACAGCACGGTGAGCATGGCTGCCGCGCGAAAAATATCGATGCCGAACTGGAACAGCAAACCGCTGGCACGATTCGAAGCATCGGTTTTCCATTGCGAGTTGACCGCGTAATCGCGCACTTCCCGGGCCCGCAGGCCCAGTCGACCGAGGAAGAATCCCTGGCGGTTGCCCGCGCGCACTTCCTGGATCGAATCGAGGGTTTCGGTCAGTGCCTGGGTGAAGCGCGAGGTGCTGTCGTTCTCGAGTTTCTTCAGGTGTTTGACCCGCTTGCCCAGCAGCACCGTGGCGTAAATCACCAACGGATTGAACAACATGATCAGCAGTGCCAGCTTCCAGTGCATCCAGACCAGAATGCTCGCGGTGCCGACCAGGGTCAGCATCGCCACGAGGAAACGACTGAGGGTTTCACCGACGAATTTGTCCAGCGTGTCCAGGTCGGTGACCATGTGCGTGGTCACCGTGCCGCTGCCCAGGCTTTCGTATTCGCCCAGGGAAATGCGCTTGAGCCGCTCGATCAGTCGGGTGCGAATGCGATACACGATGTCCTTGGCCAAGGCCGCGAACAATTTTGCCTGCACCACGTTAAACAACAAGGCGCCGCAGCGCAGCAACAAGGTCACGAGCAACATCAGGCCAATGTAGCCCGCCGCTTTCTGCCAGTGTTCGGGCAGGGCGTGGTTCATGATCTTCAGCGCGGCATCGCCGTGCCCCAGCAATACTTCGTCCACCAGCAACGGCAACAGCAACGGAATCGGCACGCTGCACAAGGTCGCCAGCACGGCGACGCCATTGGCGATCCACAGAGATTTTTTATGGTGCAGGGCCAGTCGGCGGATTTCGGCCCAGCTCAGTCGATCGACACGCTTGGGAGCCGAGGCGTCATCGGGCACATCATGCACAGGCAGCGCGCTCCAGCCAGCGGCCGAGCAACGGGGACAGTTCACTTAGGGGCTGATAGCCATTGGTCAGCAACGCCAATTGACCATTACGCTCAGCCAACAGCGTAGGGAAACCGGCGATGCCCAGGTCCTGGACCCAAGTGAAATCGGCCGCCGTGGCGGTGTGCATATCCGCACGGTCGAATGCAGCGGCAAATTCGATGCGCGGCAGACCAGCCTGCTCGGCCAGCTCCACCAGCACGCTGGCGTGGGTGACGTCGCGACCTTCGACGTAGAACGCATGCTGAATCAGGCCCAGCAGTTTCCACGCGCAATCCGGCGCCAGACTGCGCGCAGTCACCAGAGCCCGACATGCAGGTTCGGTGTCGTAGACAAAGCCTTCCGGCAACGCGCCTTCGGTTTTGAACGGTTGGCCGGTGGCCTCGGTGACAGCTTGCCAATGTTCAAGAATGTAGCGTCGGGTGGTCGGCTCCAGCGCCGAACCACTGCCGGTACGCAACCCCCCAACGATCAAATGCACCTCTACGCCCGCCGCGTGCGCCTGTTCGACCAAGGCGTTAGCCACTGGCGCAAAGCCCCAGCACCAGGAACACATCGGATCCATTACATAGAGCAGGCGGCGCGCAGACATAGTTCAAGCCTCGGAAGGGGTTTGCTTGTAGTTGTAGCCGATCGGGTGCGGCAAGTTGCGAGCCTTGGCCAGTTCGATCTGCTTCTGCCGATCAATGGCACTGCGGCGGGTCTTCTCGCTCAGCGTATCCCAGCAATGCGGGCAGCTGACGCCGGCCACGAAATGCTCGGAAGCGCGGTCTTCAACGCTGATCGGCGTACGGCAGGCATGACATTGATCGTAGTCACCTTCACTGAGGTCATGACGTACGGTCACGCGGTTGTCGAACACGAAGCAGTCGCCCTGCCATTTGGTCTCTTCCTGCGGAACCTCTTCGAGGTACTTCAGAATGCCACCCTTGAGGTGATAGACCTCACCGAAGCCTTCGCTGAGCATGTAGCTCGACGCCTTCTCGCAGCGGATGCCGCCGGTGCAGAACATCGCGACCTTCTTGTGCACGGCCGGGTCGAAGTTGGCTTTGATGTAGTCGGGAAATTCGCGAAAACTGGTGGTTTTCGGGTCGATAGCGCCTTCGAAGGTGCCGATCGAGACTTCGTAATCGTTACGGGTGTCGATCAACAGTACTTCCGGATCGCTGATCAGCGCATTCCAATCCTGAGGATCAACGTAGGTGCCGACCTTTTTGTTCGGGTCCACGCCTTCAACGCCCAAGGTAACGATTTCTTTCTTGAGCTTGACCTTGGTGCGATAGAACGGCTGATCGTCGCAGTACGACTCTTTGTGATCGATGTCGTCCATGCGTGGGTCGTTCTTGAGCCAAGCCATCAGCCCGTCGATGCCTTCACGACTGCCGGACACGGTGCCGTTGATGCCTTCTTCGGCGATCAGCAGCGTGCCTTTGATGCCGTTGTCGACCATTGCTTGCAGCAGTGGCTCGCGCAGGGCGACGTAATCTTCCAGGGTGACGAACTTATACAGTGCCGCCACGACAATCTGTTGTGTCATGGGTGATTCTCCAGGTGGCTACCCTCGCAAAGGGTGAACCGGATGCGAAAAAAAAACGCGCCGGGTGAGCGGCGCGTTGCGGATTGTAGCAAAGGAGCAGCTTTAAGCGGCAAGCTTCGAGCTACAAGCTCAAGGTAGCCCCCTAAACTTGCAGCTTGCAGCTTGTAGCTGTTTTTACTGCCTCTCTCCGCCTGCACAGGTCGGTGAGGCCGGGGCCGCGTCGATCTGTGCCCATTCCTCAGGCGTGTAGGTATGCAGCGCCAACGCGTGAAACTCGCCCATCAGCTCGCCGAGCGTGCCGTAGACTTTTTGATGACGCTTGACCCGGTTCAGCCCTTCGAACTGCTGGCTGACCACCACGGCCTTGTAGTGGGTCTGCAACCCACGGCTGTGCATGTGGCTTTCATCCAGCACTTGCAGATGCTGCGGCTGTAACAGGCCCAGCGTCGATTCAATGCGTTGTTGCATGGTCATACCGAACTCCGCTTAAGGCTTTTTCTTGGCTGGAGCGGCGCCTTTAGGCTCCAGCTCGGCCGTCATGTCAGCCAACAGCTTGTTGACCACAGGCACCGCGCTTTCCAGCTTGGCTTGAGTCATCTGGGCCGATTGCTGAGTCAGTTGTGGCATTTTTTCCAGGACTTTCTTGCCCAGCGGCGACTGGTAGAACGCAACCAGGTCCTTGAGCTCGGACTCGCTGAAGTTGGAGGTGTAGAGCTTGACCATTTCCGGCTTCAGCTTGTTCCAGCCAATGGCTTGGTCCAGCGCGGTGTTGGCTTTGGCCTGATACGTTTCCAGCACGGCTTTTTTCGATTCAGGCGCTTTGGTCTGTGCAAAGCGCTGAGCGAACATTTGCTGCACTTGCATGTACACCGGAGTGCCCAACTTGTCAGCGTGCGCCAGGGTCAGGAAAGCTTCGGCACTAGCGTTGTGGCTGGCGGTATCGGCAAAAACTGGGCCGCTGGCGCAGACCAGTGCAACCGCGGTACAGATGGCACGAAGACGAGTCATCGAGTTTCCTTTTCTAGCAGGCGAGGTAAAACCCCAAGGGCGTCCATTCTGCGCCTAAAAAAGTGTGTCGCTCAACCCCAAGCCTTGTCGGGCCTGAATTAGAGGGGTTGAAAGGGCAAAAACCGGTCAGATGGAACCACAGCTGTCGATCAGAGCCTAAACTGCGCTATCAGACCTACAGGAGTGTGCATGATGAGCCGTATCGAAACCGACAGCCTTGGCCAGGTGGAAGTCCCGGATGAAGCCTACTGGGGCGCTCAGACGCAACGCTCGCTGATCAACTTCGCTATCGGCAACGAAAAAATGCCGCTGGCGGTGCTGCATGCCCTGGCGCTGATCAAGAAAGCCGCGGCACGGGTCAATGACCGTAATGGCGACATACCCGCCGACATCGCCCGGTTGATCGAACAGGCCGCCGACGAAGTGCTCGATGGCGACCACGACGACCAGTTCCCGCTGGTGGTCTGGCAGACCGGCAGCGGCACCCAAAGCAACATGAACGTCAACGAAGTGATTGCCGGTCGCGCCAACGAACTGGCTGGCAACCCGCGCGGCGGCAAGTCGCCCGTGCACCCCAACGATCACGTCAACCGCTCGCAAAGCTCCAACGACTGTTTTCCCACCGCCATGCACATCGCAGCTGTCCAAGCGGTGCAGCAACATTTGCTGCCGGCCATCAGCGAACTGTCGGGCGGGTTGGCCGAGCTGGCGGCGCGCCACATGAAACTGGTCAAGACCGGTCGTACGCACATGATGGACGCCACACCGATCACCTTCGGCCAGGAAGTCTCGGCGTTCGTCGCGCAACTGGATTACGCCGAGCGGGCGATCCGCAGCGCGCTGCCGCCCGTGTGTGAGTTGGCTCAGGGCGGCACCGCCGTCGGCACGGGCCTGAATTCGCCACACGGTTTCGGCGAAGCGATTGCTGCCGAACTGGCCGCCCTCTCGGGTCTGCCCTTCGTCACCGCGCCGAACAAATTCGCCGCTCTGGCCGGTCATGAACCGTTGACGACGCTTTCAGGCACGCTGAAGACCCTGGCGGTAACCCTGATGAAAATCGCCAACGACCTGCGCCTGCTGGGCTCCGGCCCCCGGGCCGGTTTCGCCGAAGTGAAATTGCCAGCCAACGAACCGGGCAGCTCGATCATGCCGGGCAAAGTCAATCCGACGCAGTGCGAGGCGCTGTCGATGCTGGCGTGTCAGGTTATGGGCAATGACGTTGCCATCGGGTTCGCGGCAAGTCAGGGGCACCTGCAATTGAACGTATTCAAACCGGTGATCATCCACAACCTGCTGCAATCGATCCGCCTGCTGGGGGATGGCTGCAGCAACTTCCAGCAGCAC
>NZ_JBFULH010000201.1:0-7399 GCF_056400445.1 Pseudomonas sp. P5_B2
GCAGTGATCATGCGGGCAGATCCGTCAGGGATCATGGTGAAAGCGGAAACCACTACGGCAATGATCGCAACAGTGATCGCGGTCATGGGCAAACGACTTCAGGCATCGCCCACTCCAAAGATACTCACGGCATAAGCAAAGCCAGAGCTGTTGCTGACTCGACCCCAGGCGATCACAACGCGAAAGGCCTGAGCAAAACCGGGATGTCGGTATCGAAAAGTCGCACTGATCATCCATAACGGCTGACAGGGAAGTACGGCAGACTACATTGCAAAGTCTGCCGTACGCTTGAGGTAGAGACACCCGCACCAATACGAATTATTGCAGGGATATACGGACCAAAAGCGCGCTGTCCGGACCCATCGCGCACGAATTTTCATTCGTCGGCAATTTGTCATATTCGGTATTTCTTCAATGCAGATAGTTGTCAGCCCAATGCGTTTTAAATGAGGCTGCACCTGTGTTTCAACGTCTGCTGTGTTCGCTGTCCGTTTTGAGTCTGTCTATCGCTGCTGCCCAAGCTGCCGGGAACACCCCCCTCGACACCCCGCGTTTACGCAACATCGACAATTTCCGCGATGTCGCCGGGACCACCACCGCATATTCCACTGCCAATGACGGCACGATGCGTGGCGGCGTGTTCTACCGCTCCAACGCGCTGACCCCGTCGGCGGCGGATCTGAGCACCTTGAACAGCCTCGGCATCAAGGCGGTCTATGACCTGCGCATGCCGAGCGAAATCGCCGGTACGCCCGACACGCTGCCCAACGGTGCGCGCTATTTGAATATCGACATTCTTGGCAACGCCACGTCCGGTTCCCATCTCCCCACGGGCTCGATCGCAAGTGCCGCCGACGCCATCGCCATGATGGAGGGCATCAACCGGTCATTCGTCAATGATGCGGGGGTGCGCGGTCAATTCACCACGCTGTTCAATGAACTGGCCGGCGTTGACGGTGCCTCGTTGTTCCATTGCACGGCCGGCAAGGATCGGACGGGCTGGACCGCCGCCGTATTGCTGAGCATTGCCGGGGTCGACAGCTCGACCATCATGAACGATTACCTCGCCACCAACCAATACACCGCCGCACGCGTGGCGGCGACGCTGGCGGCCATGCCGCCAGCCATGGCAGCGATCTATGCGCCGATGCTCGGCGTAGAAGCCAGCTTCCTGCAAGCCAGTCTGGATCAGGTCACTGCGCAATTCGGCAGCATGGACAACTACCTCAAGCAAGGCCTTGGCCTGTCCCAAGAGACCATTTACGTACTGCGCGGCAAGATGGTTTCCTATAACAGCCTGCCAGGCCAGGCCGGTCTGCTCGGCAACGCCGCCGCGGGTGCCGGGTTGCTGCAACAGCTGCAGAACAGCAACCTGTCAGGCACCTACAGCGATTACAACTATTACCTGCAATCGGCGATTGATGCCGGCACCCTTGGTGGTGTCGAGTCCACCGTCGGTGGCCAGGTGCACGCCGATGCTGCCAGCTACTTGCTGCGCCAGGGGGCGATGATCGACCAGGCCGCTGCGCCTTTCACCAGCGGCACGGACCTCAAGGTCGGCCAATATCGCTTGTGGAGCACTGCACTGGCGGGCTATTTGGGCACCGATGGTTCGTCCGAGACCGCCAGCAGCAACGAGCATAGCCAAGGGTTGATGATCGGCCTGACCCAGCGCTTCACCGAACAACTTAGCGCCCATGCGGGTTTCGGATACAGCCGCGGTAATGTCGGCGGGGCGGGCGGTGAGGTGGACACTGACTGGACCTTTTTCACCGCCGGCGCCCGCTACGCACCGGACGGCCTGGAGCGTGGCCTGTTTGTCGACGCCGACGCCAACGCCGGCTGGCTTGACTACGAAAGCAAGCGCGACCTCGGTGGCGGACTGGGGACGGCCAAAGGCGACAGCCATGGCAATCTCTCCGGTGCAACCCTGGCGCTGGGCTATCGGGTGCCGGTGAGTGACATGATCTTCGAGCCGAGCCTGGGCGTACGCGTCAGTCACCTGAGCGTGTCCGGCTTCCAGGAGAAGGGCAGCGAACTGGCCCTCGACGTCGACGATACCGAGGAAACCCGCCGCAGTGCAGTGGCCAATCTGAATGTGTCTTTTGCCCCGGTCGGCATGGGCAGTTGGCAACTGGTGCCGGGTGTCCAGGTGGGTTATGAGCATGTGCTGGGCGATCACGAAATCGATAGCGAAGGTCAGCTGCTGGGCCTGGACATCGAACAACGCGCAGCCTTTGACAGCCGGGAGCTGTTCTTCGGCGGGGTCAATCTCATGGCCAATCTCGGCCCGCTGAGCCTTGGGGGCGAAATTGGTGCCAGCGGCGGAGGGGACAGTCACGGCTTCAGCGGTGGCCTCAAGGCCAGCTATTCGTTCTGACACTGTTGCATGGGGGCTGGCCGCCGGTATTCGGCGGCCTTGGCTACATGCAGGACGAACCGGTTAGTGTCGGGCTCGCGTGCGCCCTGCTTTCAAATCAGCGGGACTGACACCATAGGCGTTCTGGAAGTACTGGCAAAACCTGCCGACATTGCTGAACCCGAACCGTAACGCCACCTCGGTCACCGACGTCGGGACATCCTGCGCCAGCGCATCGTAGGCGCGCTCCAGCCGCACTTGCCGTTGATAGGCAACAATCGAAACACCCACGAAACGCCGAAAACCTTCCTGCAACGCACGCTGGCTGACATTGCTCTGCCGGGCCAGATCCGTGCCGCTGACCAGTTGCTCGGGATGTTCCTGAATGTACTCGACGGCCCGCTTCACATGCCGTGGCGCTATCAGCGGTGCAGGGCGCCGAAGGGCTTGCGTGAAGTTGTGCGGCCAGACCTCCAGTACCGCGTCGATCAACATTTCCCGTAGACGCGAAGGCATCAGCGTACCCGAGTTGATCAGCAGGTCGAACTCGGTTCCTGTCGCCAGATCGATCAAGGCCTTGATGCCTTGGAAGGCCGGGATGGTCAGATCTACCAGCGGCTCGAAGTGCAGCTTTTCCAGGATGGGCTTGTCCAGCAGTGACGAGAGTCGCTCGGTGAGTAGGGCGCGTCTGATCGAAATCCCGTGCTGGGCGTGATTGTCGAGAAAGTGCATCGAGCGAATATCGGCTTTGTCGATTGCCAGGCCAACGTGGGTGACGCCCACCGATTCGGTCGTGTGATTGAAGACGATCTTGCCGGCACCAGGAATGACGAAGGTGATTTCGTCATGGGGATCGGGAAACACCACTTTGAAGTCGCCGAGGTAATGCATCCTGCGAAAGCTGACGCCTTCATGCCTGCCGTAGACACCGCCAATGATGATGTTGGCTGGTGGGGGCGACGTATCGGAGTAGCGGCTGCCGAACAGGGTCGAGAACAGCGCGCCAAAGTCATCGCAGCGCATGTCGTTGGATCGGAGGATGATTGGCTGGCGTGTCGGGGGTGAGTACAACTTGAGTGGCGCCTTGGGTCTAGGGTCGTGGGTACAGGGATGAGGGAGCGCGAGGACATTAGCAGGCGCAAGTGACAGGCTTGTGACGACAGGGAATGCAGTGCTCAAGCTCACGTGCCGGATGGACCCTAAGCACGTCATCGATGACTTCCCCGCGAGACAAACGTAATCTTGCCGATTCGCGTACCCAGACAAGAAAAAAACAAGGAGTCAGTGATGCAACCAATCCGTCTCGGCCTGGTGGGCTACGGCAAGATTGCCCAGGATCAACACGTTCCGGCGATCAACGCCAACCCCCCGTTCCACTTGGTGTCTGTCGCAACGCAAGGGCAGCCCTGCGTCGGGGTGGAGAACTTTCAGTCCCTGAGCGAGCTGCTCGGACACRGCCCGCACGTCGATGCGATTGCGTTTTGCACTCCGCCGCAAGGGCGATTCGCTCTGGTGCAACAAGCGCTGGCCGCTGGTAAACACGTGCTGGTAGAAAAACCGCCGTGCGCCACGTTGGGTGAAGCGATGGCGTTAGTGAGTCAGGTAGAGGCGCAAGGGGTCAGTGGCTTGTTCGCTTGGCATTCACGCTACGCGCCCGGTATCGAAGCCGCCCGTGACTGGCTCGCCACCCGTACCTTGCAAAGCGTACAGATCGACTGGAAAGAAGACGTGCGCAAGTGGCACCCCGGCCAGACCTGGATCTGGCAGCCAGGAGGCCTTGGCGTCTTCGATCCCGGCATCAATGCCTTGTCGATTGCCACCCATCTGCTGCCGCTGCCGCTGTTTGTCGTGTCTGCCGATCTGCGCGTCCCAGGCAACTGCCAGTCGCCTATTGCCGCTTCCATCAAAATGTCTGATGCGCGCCACCTTGATGTCCGTGCGGAATTCGATTTCGACCACGGTCATGACGAACTCTGGAGCATCGAGATTCGCTGCACCGAAGGCATCCTGCGACTGGACAACGGTGGTGCACTGTTGAGCATTGACGGCGTGCGCCAAGCCGTATCGGAGGAGGGCGAGTACGCGGCGGTGTATCGACATTTTCAGCAGCTGATTGGCGACAAAGCCAGTGACTTGGATCTGCAGCCGCTGCGACTGGTTGCCGACAGTTTTTTTGTTGGCAGTAGGGCGTCGGTCGAGCCGTTTTACGATTAGTGGCTGCTGAAAGATTTCGCCAGCCTGTTGCATCGATCGGTGAGTCCACGGTCGATACCGGCCGCTTTATTAATAGCAACTGACTCTCATTGTCATGTTGATGGAATTTTCGACAGGGTTGCGTAAGTAAGCCATTCTTACCGGGATATTGATCACCGCTTCATCACCTTGGCCCTCATGCGAGTACAGCCATGCTCTATTGGATGTTGGTTTTCGTCCCCATTCCCATCCTCTTGAAGTTCATTGCGCCACAGCAGGACTTGCTGATCTTTCTGGCTGCTTCTCTGGCCATCGTGCCACTGGCCGGATGGCTGGGCCGGGCGACCGAGCAGTTGGCAGAACGTTCCGGGGAAGGAGTGGGTGGGCTGCTCAATGCCACGTTCGGCAACGCCACGGAACTGATCATCGCCATAAGTGCATTGCGGGCCGGCTTGCACGATGTGGTGAAAGCCTCCGTGATCGGCTCCATTGTCGGCAATATCCTGTTGGTGCTGGGGGCCGCCATGCTCGCCGGCGGGCTGCGTCACAAGGAGCAGCAATTCAATGCCCTTGCCGCTCGTTCCCAGGCCACGTTACTGACCATGGCGACCATTGCCCTTGTACTGGCTGCTGCCTACAACGCTGTGGTGGCGCCTCGTGCGCCGCAAGGGTTGCAGAGGTTGAGCTTATATATCGCCGTGGTCTTGCTGCTGGTTTATGGGCTTTTTCTGTTGTATTCGCTGGTGACCCACAAGAACCTGTTTGCCGGGGACCCCAAGGTGGCGAACGATGGGCAGCAATCCCCGCTCTGGCCAAAGAGCAAGGCGTTGCTGGTGTTGGGTGGGGCGACACTGTTGATCGCCTGGGTCAGCGAGATTCTGGTGGCGGCTATCGAGCCCAGTGCGCATCAGCTTGGCCTGAGCAACCTCTTTGTTGGTGTTTTCATTGTCGCGATACTTGGAAACGCCGCGGAGCATTCTTCCGCGATTTCGGCGGCCATGAAAAACCGCATGGACCTCTCGCTCTCGATTGCGATTGGTTCCAGCGTTCAGGTCGCCCTTTTTGTAGCCCCCGTTCTCGTGCTGGCCAGTTACGTCATCGGCACGGCGCCAATGGACCTGGCGTTCTCCGGCGGTTTGGTCCTCAGTGTGCTGCTCGCCGTTCTGATTACCGGTCAGGTGGCTGGCGACGGGCGATCCGACTGGTTGAAAGGGGTGCAACTGCTCGCCGTGTACCTCATCCTCGGCTTGGCCTATTTCTTTACACCTGATGTGGTGGCCTGAGCTCGAGCACCGGGATTGCGAAAATCTCATTGCCGGRGGATCATGCTCGCCTATATAGGGTAGGGGGGTATAGTATGGCGCACATTCACGGGCAAAAAGACGATCTATTGAAACGGGTAAAACGCATCGCCGGGCAGGTTCAGGCGATAGAGCGAGCGCTGGAGTCAGAGGCCGACTGCGCCAAGACCCTGCATCTCGTCGCGGCGACTCGCGGGGCAATGAACGGTTTGATGGATGAAATCATCGAGGCCCACGCCCACGCCCACGTCGCCAACCCGGAACTGAGCGATGAGGAGCGGGCCAAAGGCGTCGAAGAGCTGCTTGAAGCCATCCGCCGCTATTCGAAATAGGTCCTGTCATGCCGAATTTTGCAGAGCTGCTTCAACAGGGTGGCGCCCATGCGTGGCTCTATTTCCCCAGCGCAATACTGCTCGGAGCTTTGCACGGGCTTGAGCCCGGGCATTCAAAAACCATGATGGCGGCGTTCATCGTGGCCATTCGTGGCTCGGTCAAACAAGCAGTTTTGTTGGGCCTGGCCGCAACGCTGTCGCATACGGCAGTAGTCTGGTTGGTCGCTATCGGCGGTATGTACCTGGGCAAGGGGCTGGATGCTCAAACCACCGAGCCGTATTTCCAGCTGGCATCTGCGGCACTGATTATCCTGATTGCGCTATGGATGCTGTGGCGCACTTGGCGTGGCGAGCAGATGTTCAAGTTCGAGCAGGGTGAAGATCACCACCATGACCACGGTCACCACGATGAAACCCAGCGTATCGATACCGGTCATGGCCGGATCGAGCTTTCGATTTTCGAAGCCGGCATGCCACCGCACTGGCGCCTGAAAGCGCTGAGCGGGCATGCCTGGGGCGCTGCGGATGTCCGGGTGCTGACAACGCGCCCGGACGGCAGCACCCAAGCGTTCTCATTTAGTGAGCATGAAGGTTTTTTGCAATCGACGGCCGACATTCCCGAACCCCATGAATTCAGCGTTCGCTTGAGCCTTGGACACGCCGGGCACTCGCATGACTACGACCTGGAATACCAGGAGCATGATCACGGACATTCGCACGGGGAGCTGGAAGGCCTGGAATTGTCAGCCGATGGTTATCAGGATGCGCATGAACGCGCCCATGCCAATGACATCCGCAAGCGCTTCACCCATCGTGAAGTGACCACCGGCCAGATCATTGTGTTCGGCTTGACGGGAGGGCTGATTCCTTGCCCGGCGGCCATCACCGTTTTGCTGCTCTGCCTTTAGGTCAAGGAAGTGGCTTTGGGTGGCATGCTCGTCCTGAGCTTCAGCATTGGTTTAGCGATTACGCTGGTCTCGGTCGGCGCGGCGGCAGCCATTGGCGCCCGGCAAGCGACCAATCGCTGGCCGTGGTTGGGTGTGGTTGCGCGTCGGGCACCTTATCTGTCTGGCGCGTTGATTATTGCTGTGGGCTTGTATGTCGGCCTTCATGGCTGGATCGGGTTGAATGCTTAAGACGTTTGAAGGGGGCACGAAATAGTTAAGGAATAAGATTTACACCTTCTGGCTACTTATCAGGATGCAGACGATGAA
>NZ_JBFULH010000202.1:0-7379 GCF_056400445.1 Pseudomonas sp. P5_B2
GGATGGGGGAGGTGGTTCAGGGTCTTGATCACGGTATCGGCCTCACGGTGATGGAGGTGCTGCCTCTTTCGGGCTGATCGTTCCCACGCTCTGCGGGGAATGCCTCAAGGGACGCTCCGCGTTCCAATGGGACGCAGAGCGTCCTGGGCTGCATTACCACGCGGAGCGTGGGAACGATCTTTGGAAGTGCGTCAGCGTTTCACTGCAGTGGGCTTGTGCAACTCAGCCCGCTTGCTCAGCAAATCAAACACCGCCGGATACGCCGGCCGTTCGACGTACCGCCCCGCACCCCGCTCGGCGCGCAAATCGCCATCGGCCCAAACCACGCGGCCCTGGCTGACGGTGTGGCTCGGCACGCCGCGCACGGTCTTGCCTTCAAAGATGTTGAAGTCGACCTGCTGGTGATGGGTTTTCGCTGAAATGGTCCGCGTGCCTTCCGGGTCCCACAGCACCAGGTCCGCATCGGCGCCGACACGAATCGCCCCTTTGCGCGGGTAGAGGTTGAAGATCTTCGCGGTGTTAGTGGAGGTCAGCGCTACGAAGTGTTGCATCGACAAACGCCCGGTGTTCACCCCTTCATCCCACAGCACCGCCATGCGGTCTTCGATACCGGCGGTGCCATTGGGGATTTTGCTGAAGTCGTCGCGGCCGGCGGCTTTCTGCTCGGCGCAGAAGCAGCAGTGGTCAGTCGCGGTGGTGTGCAGGTTGCCGGATTGCAGGCCGTGCCACAGCGCCTCTTGGTGCCCGCGAGGACGGAAGGGTGGGCTCATCACGTAACCGGCGGCGGTCTGCCAGTCCGGGTGTTGATAGACGCTGTCGTCCAGCAACAGATGCCCGGCCAGTACTTCGCCGTAGACCTGTTGGCCTTTGCTGCGGGCATAGGTGATTTCGTCGAGGGCTTCTTTGGTCGAGACATGCACCAGGTACAGCGGCGTGCCGAGTGTCTCGGCGATACGAATCGCCCGACTGGCCGCTTCGCCTTCAACCTGCGAAGGCCGCGACAGTGGATGCGCTTCCGGGCCGGTGATGCCCTGGGCCATCAACTTGCGCTGCAGGTGATAGACCAACTCGCCATTTTCCGCATGCACGGTCGGCACCGCGCCCAGCTCCAGGCAGCGCTCGAAACTCGCCACCAGTGTATCGTCGGCGGCCATGATCGCGTTCTTGTAGGCCATAAAGTGCTTGAAGCTGTTGACGCCATGCTGGCTGACCAGCTCAGCCATTTCCTCGCGCACCTGTTCGCTCCACCAGGTGATCGCGACATGGAAGCCGTAGTCCGACGCCGACTTCTCTGCCCAGCCACGCCACTGGTGAAACGCCTCCATCAGCGATTGCTGCGGATTGGGAATCACGAAGTCGATGATCGACGTGGTGCCACCGGCCAGTCCCGCCGCCGTGCCGCTGAAAAAGTCTTCACTGGCCACGGTGCCCATGAAGGGCAGCTGCATGTGCGTGTGCGGGTCGATGCCGCCGGGCATCAAGTACTGGCCGCTGCCGTCGAGCACTTCGGCACCAGCCGGAACATCAAGGTTCTCGCCAATGGCTTTAATCACGCCGTCGGCGCAATAGACGTCGGCGCGATAACTTTCATCATGGGTAATAACGGTGGCGCCACGGATCAACAGAGACATTCCGAGTTCCTCGCAGGCAATGACCGGCTTATGCCGGTTCTAAATTTTTTATATCAATCTACCGTCAACAGGTTTATTCCTGCCAACGCTGTCAGGAATTGAAGCTAGTCTGAGTTTATGAAATGAGCAAGAATATTTTTTATAAGCTTATGACTGTTTTAACGTATTGATTAATAAAGAATAAAAACGTAAATCACCAAAATGGTGAGGCTGTTCACCATTTTGACGCACTTGACAGGTTCGAAAAATAGACAAGATTTCTTATGTGAAATCAGCCGCTTGAGGATGGTCTATGGTTGATGCGCAACGTTTGAAAAAAGTGTGATGCACCAGATTGAGTCCTGACGGTTCGGACAACTTGCCTGGCATTCGGCCTGAGTGAACAGGCAAGTCCCCGACGACTCTTAAAATATTTAATAAAAACAGTTGGTTGTAACGTTTTATGGAACTGCCCGATGCTCAATCGGGGTGCCCGGCACGTTTATTGATGCCCTGGTACCTGATGAGCAAAAAATAATTCAAAGAACAGTGGAGCGGCCATGCAACAGATCAGATCGCAAGTGACCGAGCGCGAAGGCTTGTTTGAGCTGGAAGCCGGCAGCGACGTCCTCGACAGTCCCCGTTACAACCACGACATGGCACCGACCAAGTTGCATGAACGCACCTGGAACAAATGGCACATCACCGCGCTGTGGATCGGCATGGCCATCTGTGTGCCGACCTACACGCTGGGCGGCGTGCTCACCGCGTACTTCGGGCTGACGGTGGGCGAGGCGCTGTTGGCCATCCTGTTTGCCAACATCATCGTGCTGATCCCCCTGACGTTGAACGCTTTCCCCGGTACCAAGTACGGCATTCCGTTTCCAGTGTTGCTGCGTTCGAGCTTTGGCATTCTCGGTTCGAACATCCCTTGCCTGATCCGCGCCCTGGTGGCGTGTGGCTGGTTCGGCATTCAGACGATGTTCGGCGGGCTGGCCATTCACCTGTTCCTCGGCTCGGTGTTCGAGGGCTGGAAGTCGTTGGGCGGCACCGGTGAAGTCATCGGTTTCATGGTGTTCTGGGCGCTGAACCTGTGGGTGGTGATTCGCGGCGCCGAGTCGATCAAATGGCTGGAAACATTGTCCGCGCCGCTATTGATATTGGTCGGTGTGGGCTTGCTGTTCTGGGCGCTGCCGAACGTATCGATGACCGAGTTGCTGGCGATCCCGGCCAAGCGTCCGGAAGGGGCGGGCGTGGCGGGTTATTTCGCCGCCGGGCTGACCGCGATGGTCGGTTTCTGGGCCACCTTGTCGTTGAACATTCCTGACTTCAGCCGCTACGCCAAAAGCCAAAAAGACCAGATCATCGGGCAGATTATCGGCCTGCCATTGACCATGTTCCTGTTCGCCTCGTTGGGCGTGGTCATGACCGCTGCCTCGGTAAAACTGGTGGGCGTGACCGTCTYCGACCCGGTAACGCTGATCGGGCATATCCAGAGCCCGGTCTGGGTTGCACTGGCCATGGCGCTGATCATCATCGCCACGTTGTCCACCAACACCGCGGCCAATATCGTCTCGCCAACCAATGACTTTCAGAACATCGCACCCAAGGTGATCAACCGCACCAAAGCGGTGTTGCTGACCGGGGTGGTGGGGTTGTTGCTGATGGCGCATGAACTGCTGAAAAAGCTCGGGCTGATCGTTTCGGACCTGAGCCTGGAAACGGTCTACTCCAACTGGTTGCTGGGCTATTCCAGCCTGCTCGGGCCAATTGCCGGGATCATGGTGGTGGATTATTTCCTGATCAGGAAACAGCAACTCGACTTGGCCGGGCTCTATCGCGATGACGTTTATCCGGCCTGGAACTGGTTCGGGTTTATCGCGTTTGGTGTGCCGGTGGTGTTGACGCTGCTGTCGCTGGGTAGTGATGCGTTCAGCTGGTTTTACAGCTACGGCTGGTTTACCGGCTCGGCGTTGGGAGGGGTGATTTATTACGGGCTGTGCTCGTTGCGGCCTAGCCCGTCTGTCGCGAAATCGGCGGTGTGAGGATGATCGTTCCCACGCTCTGCGTGGGAATGCAGCTCGGGACACTCTGCGTCCCAAATGCGGACGCGGAGCGTCCATGGATGAATTTCCACGCAGAGCGTGGGAACTATCAGTACATAACAACTGCCTGAGGAGATCACCATGAACGCTGCCGTAGACGTTCTGCAATCCACCCATCAGCACATCAACCGCGACCGCCTGTGGCAATCCCTCATGGAACTGGCCAGACTCGGCGCCACGGTCAAGGGCGGCGTCTGTCGCCTGGCCCTGACGGACCTCGACCGTCAGGCCCGCGACATCTTCGTCAACTGGTGTAAAGACGCCGGTTGTACCGTCAGCWTCGACGCCGTCGGCAACATCTTCGCCCGCCGTCCGGGTCGCAACCCCAACCTGCCACCGGTCATGACCGGCAGCCACATCGACACTCAGCCCACCGGCGGCAAGTTCGACGGCTGCTTCGGCGTATTGGCCGGCGTCGAAGTGCTGCGCACCCTCAACGACCTGAAAATTGAAACCGAAGCGCCACTCGAAGTGGTGGTCTGGACCAACGAAGAAGGCTCGCGCTTCGCCCCGTGCATGATGGGCTCTGGTGTCTTCGCCGAAAAGTTCACCCTCGAAGAAACTCTCGCCAAAGTCGACGCCGAAGGCATCACCGTGGGCCAGGCGCTGAACGCCATCGGCTACGCCGGTCCGCGTCAGGTCAGTGGGCATGCGGTCGGTGCTTATTTTGAAGCACACATCGAGCAAGGCCCGATCCTTGAAGACGAGCACAAAACCATCGGCGTAGTGATGGGCGCGCTCGGCCAGAAATGGTTCGACCTCAAACTGCGCGGTGTCGAAGCCCACGCCGGCCCGACCCCGATGCATCTGCGCAAGGACGCCCTGGTCGGCGCCGCCGTCATTGTCGGAGCAGTCAACCGCGCCGCACTGGGCCATCAACCCCACGCCTGCGGCACCGTCGGCTGCCTGCAAGCCTATCCCGGCTCCCGCAACGTCATCCCCGGCGAAGTGCGCATGACCCTCGACTTCCGGCATCTGCAACCGGCACGCCTGGACTCGATGATCGCCGAAGTCCGTAAAGTGATCGAAACCACCTGCGATGAACACGGCCTGACTTTCGAACTCACCCCGACGGCAGACTTCCCGCCGCTGTATTTCGATCAGGGCTGTGTCGAAGCCGTGCGCAACGCAGCCCAAGGGTTGGGCCTGTCGCACATGGACATCGTCAGCGGGGCAGGGCATGACGCGATCTTCCTCGCCGAACTCGGCCCGGCCGGGATGATTTTCGTGCCGTGCGAAGGTGGGATCAGCCACAACGAAATCGAAAACGCCGCGCCGGACGATCTGGCGGCCGGGTGCGCGGTGTTGTTGCGGGCGATGCTGGCGGCGTCGGCGGCGATTGCCAGTGGACAACCTGCAGCCTGAAACAACTGACGTGCGCTTCGGCACGCACCGCTAAAACCTGTAGGAGCGAGCCTGCTCGCGATAGCGGTTTCACATTCAATATCAATGTGATTGGCCCACCGCTATCGCGAGCAGGCTCACTCCTACAGGTCCTTCGCACGATCCAATTCCTGTGCGGTCGTACTCTTCACGGGGGGGCTAAAAGCCCCGTTGTGCTGACGGAGTACCCATGAGCCAGGACGTCTTGAGCACCGAAACCAATCGTCGCCAGTTGCAGCAGATCATTGCGGGTTTGTCCGACGGCGTGATTCTGCTGGAGCTCGATCAGACGATTCTTTGGGCCAACGAAGCGGCACTGGTCATGCACGGTGTCGGGCAGCTGCGCGAACTGGGTGCCAATGCCAGTGAGTACGCCAAACGCTTCGCCTTGCGCTATCGTAACCATCACGCGGTGCCGAAGGATCACTACCCGATCAGCCGCGTCGCCCGTGGCGAAACGTTCGGCGATGTGCTGGTTGAAGTGACGCCTGTCGACGATGAAGAACGTACCTGGGTGCATAAGGTGCGCAGCATGGTGCTGGCGGACAGCGCCGGTGAGCCTGAGTCACTGGTGCTGATCATGGACGACGTCACCGAATGGGCCAATGCCGAACAGCGATTCGAAAAGACATTCAACGCCAACCCGGCCCCGGCCGTGATCTGTCGGCTCAGCGATTTGCGATACATCAAGGTCAACAGCGGTTTTCTGGAGATGACCGGCTATACCCGTGATCAGGTGATCGGCATGTCGACGTATGAACTGGACGTGTTGCAAGGCGCGGAAAAAAAAGACCTGGCGATTGAACGTCTGCGCGAGCACGCCACCATTCCACAGATGCAGGCTGAATTGCGATTGCCCGAAGGGGCTAGCAAGCAGGTGATCGTCGCGGGGCAGCCGTTGGAGTTAAACGAAGAAGACTGCATGCTGTTTTCGTTCGTCGACATGGAACCTCGACACAAAGCCGAAATAGCGCTGCGCCAGAGCGAGGAGCGTTTTGCCAAATCTTTTCGCCTGACTCCAGTGCCGACGCTGGTGTGCAGTGCCGAGGATAAAACAGTGATCGAGGTCAACGAAGCCTTCCTCGACACACTCGCGTATTCCAGTGAAGAAGTGCTCGGCAAAACCGTAATGCAGATCGACTTCTTCGACGATTCAGGCGAAGGCACACGCCTGTTTTCGGCACTCGATAAGGCTGCAAGTCTGGACCGTGTCGATGTCAGAATCCGTAAAAAAAATGGGGAGGTGATCGATTGCACGGTCTCGGCCGACACCGTGAACATTCAGGACAGTCCTTGCTACCTACTGGTGTTGATGAACATCACCGAACGCAAACGTACCGAGCTTGAGTTGGTCGCGGCGATCGAGGAAGTGATGAAAGACGCCTCTTGGTTCAGCCGCACGCTGATTGAAAAACTGGCCAACGTGAAGAGCGTTAACGCGCCGACATTGCCCACCGCGTCCTTCACCGACCTGACCGCCCGCGAGCGAGATGTGCTCGGCCTGATCTACGAAGGGTTGGCCGACAAGGAAATCGCCGTGCGCCTGAAACTGGCTCCCAACACAGTACGCAATCACGTATCGACGGTGTATTCAAAATTGGGCGTTCACAGTCGAAGCGAGGCGATTGTCTGGGCGCGCGAGCGTGGATTGTTCTCCTAGCATCAGGGTGCAAATGCACTAGTGCAGGCAGTGCAAATGGAGGTGTTGGTGCCATATTCCAGCGAATAGGCTGTCAGGGTGCGAATCGTGTCTTTGACGCGCTTCGCGTCCACGACGAAACAGCTCAAGGAACTGCCACATGTGTCGCCCGCTCAACACCCCTTCAATTGACGAGGCTGCCCGTCAGTCGATGGGTGAATCGCTATGATTCACTTGGCACAATTGCGTGCATTGCTGGAGCAACACTTTTCTCCCTGCGCCTGTGAATGCAGTTTGTCTGGAGATAATTCGGTGACGGTGAAGCTGTATCACCCGGCGTCAGGTGAGGTCGACCTGGTGGTCAGTGGAGTGAAGGTAACGAGCCTCAACTCGCCGCAAGCGGTGGAGTCGTTGATCCAAGAGCTGCGGTACGAACTGCAGAGCAACAAGTTGCATCACCCGGGCGGGGACCGGTAGGGGCTGTCGTTTTTCTGGGTCAAAATCGACCTGAACGCCTTATTTGCTGGCATTGGCCGGTGACTGGTCTATAAGAAATGAGAAGGTAAAATTTTCTGTGACCGGTCCGCGGCTTCGCGGTGTTGTCGTCGTGTCGCGGAAAGCATCCATTACTTACCGCGGGTC
>NZ_JBFULH010000203.1:0-7321 GCF_056400445.1 Pseudomonas sp. P5_B2
CCGTGCCGTGGAATATCAAGCCGACCCCCATGGCAGAGACGAAGAAACCGACAATTCGTGTCGCAGCATCGATCCCTTGCGGGCCGATTTTCTTGAGGATGACTTGAGCGTAGGCCAGTGACAAATAGGTGGTGAACATGACGGCGCAGAGGGCGAGCGACACCACCGCGAACGATATCACGACCCGATCGGCCTCCTTGATGGTGCTGGTCAGTCCGATCACGGTGGCAATCGCCCCGGGGCCAAACATGATTGGCATGGCCATGGGGATGAAGGACACATCCTGATTGCCGTCGTGGCCGGAGGGAATCAGGGTGCTGTTGGGCGAGGGTGCGAAAAGCTCGAAACCGATACGCATCAGAATTATCCCGCCAACCACCCGAATCATACTCAGTGGCACCTCGAACAGACGCAGTAGCAGGTTGCCGAAAATCAGGAAAAAGAACATCAGCAGTAATGCATAGATGCAGGCTTTGCGTGCCACCCGGCGGAGCTCGGCTTTGTCTTTGCCTTGCAACAAACCAAGGAACACGGGAATCGCCTCCAGGGGATTGATGATGGCCAGTAACGTGGTGAACATACCGATAAACAACGTGAAATATGAGTTCAATGGCTCACCCTCGATAACGGACCGTTTTACATCACCATAGCGGATGGGAAGCGATGAGCTCGTCAGGGACTTGCTCTGCCGCCGGAACTGACAGCGTTGCACTCCATAGTCACTGACCTATCGTTGTGGTGAGTGACGTCCAGACACTCGGTAAAACTAGCCTACAAACGGGAAACAGCGAGCGGAACCGGCCTGAATAGCAACTATTACCAAACCATCTACACTGGACTCCCAACTGACTGCTGCAGTCATTGGCAAAGTGAGCAGCCAAGTAACCACCAACGATTTACCAATCCAACCATGGGTAACCATCATGAAATTCATGATTTTGGTGCAGCGTACCTGGAGCTCCTTCATCTCTGCCAACCGTCCTGACGGTCATGTCAGGCGACGTTTTAGTGCGCCGCTTGCCATACTGGGGCTGAGTTTGATTGCTTCGACGGCGGTGATCGCTGCCGACCCGCTGCCCTCTTGGAATGAAGGGCCGGCCAAGCAAGCCATCGTAGAATTCGTCAAGGCGACTACCCAGGAAGGCGGTGCTCAGTTCGTAGCGCCGGCCGAGCGCATCGCGACCTTCGACCAGGACGGCACCTTGTGGGTCGAACAACCGGCCTATAGCCAATTGTTCTATATCCTGAGTCGCGTGCCTGCTGTGGTCGAGGCAAGGCCAGAGCTAGGTAAATTGGAACCCTTCAAGACAGTGATGTCGGGGGACCGTGCCGCCATGGCGAAACTGACCCTTGATGATTATCTTAAAATTGCCATGGTGACCCAGAGCGGCATGCCCACGGATGAATTCAAACAGCAAGTCCATGAGTTTCTGGCCAAAGCCCGTGACCCTCGCTGGAAGCGCCCTTTCACCGAGTTGACCTACAAGCCGATGAAGGAAGTGATGCAGTACCTGCGTGACAATGGCTACAAAACCTACATCGTCACCGGCGGCGGTCAGGACTTCGTTCGCGCCTATGCCGAAGAGACTTATGGTGTACCTCCCGAACAGGTCGTCGGAAGCGCGGCATCCACCGAATACACCTACGACAAAAGCGGCAAACCCGAGCTGATCAAATTGCCCAAGATTCTGCTCAACGACAATGATGCGGGCAAGGCAGAGAACATTTACCTGATGATCGGCCGTCAGCCTCAAGCAGCCTTCGGCAATTCCACTGGTGACAAGCAAATGCTGGAGTACACCAAAGCCGGCAAGGGTGCGCGACTGGCGATGCTGGTACTTCATGACGACGCCGACCGCGAGTATGCCTATGGTCCGGCGCAAGGATTACCGGATACCAAAGTGGGCACCTTTACCGAGTCGTTGTATAACCAGGCGACAAATGAAGGTTGGACTGTGATCAGCATGAAAAAGGACTGGAAGAAGATTTTTGCATTTGAGTGAAATGCCGCTGTAGTTGAATTTGTGATTGTCCAGCGCTCCGCTGGACAATCACTTCCTCATGGATAACTGAACGATTTCACCAGCGTCAGTTCTCCCACGGCTCGCATCGGCACCAGAAACGCCTCCATCTTCTCGCTCGGCGTCCCTTCCTCGGTAATCACTGTTACCTGCGCCGTCGTCAGCGGTTGAACCGCGTCCTCTTGCCCTTCGTCATCGCTGCGATAGCCGCCGCCAAAGTAGTTCACGTAAACCAGATACTGCCCCTTGATCGGCGCCGGCATGGCGAAGATCTCCGGGCCATACCCGGTCGTCACGTCGACATCCAGCGCCGCACCATTGGGTACAACACGATCCCCGTACCAGATGTGCGCCCCATCCGGCGTAATCAGGTGCAAGTCCAGATCCGTGTTATCGCTGTCCCAAGACAGCAATACCCGCAACTTGGCAGGCGTGGCGCCACCACCGGCATTGAGAAACTGCGTGCGATGCCGTAGCTGGCCATCAGGGCTGCGCACTTCAACGCTGTTGCTGCCATTGGGAAACGAGAACGGGCGATCAAAGCGGCCGGCCGAGTCGATTTTCAAAGGCATGCTCACGCCGTTGACGATCAAGCGACCAGGCTCCGTCGACTTGGGCGTGGATTTGATCTGACCACTGATGCGCGCGGTGTTGGCCTGACCCGCCGGGGTGTTCACTGATGAGGCCGGATAGTTGACGATCTGGCGGAAGTTTTCGCCTTCGCCATTATCCGCGCCGGTGCGCCAGCCGCCGACTGGGGTGTCGAGCTTGACGGAGGCGTCGGCCGCAAAAGTCGTCGGCAATACGCAACAAGAACAAAGGAACAGGATGACCTGTGGATAACGGAGTTTCATGGCCTATTCCAGCAAGAGGTGGCGGGCGAGCCCTTCGATGTAGGTTTCATCCTGGCCGTTGGGGTGTGCTTCGAAGGCCAGGTGCAGGTATTCGTGGGTCAGGTCGAGGCGGTCTTGCAGCGACAGCACGCCACGCACGTAAATACGTTGGCGTTCACGGTCGACGTAGGGGCGACCGAAGGCCAGTCGGCAGACCGCGAAGGTGCTGACGTCGTTATAGCCAACCTCGCTTTCCAACTGCGCACGCCAGCCGCGGCGTTGCGTTTGCAGCCAGGCTTGCGCGGCGGGCAGTGCTTCACAGGAGGCGATGGGGTTATCCCAGCGGCTGAGGCTGGCGCGCGGGTAGGCGTGCAGCAAAATGGCGTCATAACGCTGGCCGGCGTCGGCTTGCTCGACGGCTTGCTGCCAGGAGAGTTTGTCCGGGCCGGGTTCGTCGGAGTGGTAGGTGACGGTGCTGCCTGCCAGCACGAGGTCGCTGGTCCAGGCGGCGATGTGGCGCGCGTCGACAGTGGCCGGTCGTGGGGCGACGCGTTGACGGCTGCTGCTGTCGTCGATGCTTAGGCAGTCACCATTGCGGGTAGCGTTTTGCAGCAGGTAGGTGCGGATGGCGATGGCCAGCGCTTTGGCGGCTTCAGCTGGTTCAGGTTTGGCTTCGCGCTGGAGGACACGGGCGACATACTCCTCGCGATCCAGTCGGGCGACGAGCTTGTCGTTGAGCAAAAAGAGTTCGCCGTCGCTGTGGATATCGAGCTGATTGCCGTTGGCAAACTCGACGCGGTAATCGCCCTGCAATGGCCCCGAAGTAACAACACGATCTCCCGCCAGAACGCGCTCGATCGGATAGCGAGAAAACAAACCGACTTCGACACAACGTCCCGTATCCGCCGGCCAATCAGTCGGCAACACCGATGCCAACGCAGCGCCATAGTGACGAAGAACCATCTGACTGGTCCCGCGCCCACCGGCCCAGATCGGCGTGCCATCCGCCGTCCAACCGGCAAACCCGCCCTGACGTGACGACGGGTCCTGATCCCCCAACCAGCTCCAGGTTTTCACCCGCAACCGGCCACCGAGCTCGCCTACCACATTGCCATCGGCGGCATTCAGTACCACGTCCAGCAACACCCGCCGCGACTGATCCTGCGCTGGCATCACCGCCAGCACCTTGAGCAGTTCGGTGACGGACACACGTGCCGAGGGCTTTAGTGAGGGAAAATCCAGCAACCACTTCGGTGCCTGTCGCGTTTGCCAATACGCGCGCCAATCAGCATCGGTAATGTCCAATCGCGCTGGTTCAAAGTACAAGCCGCACGATTTCACCAATGCCTGATCACGTTCAATCTTGCCGCCCGCCGTGCAGCAATAGACTTCCTCTTTCGACTGCCCGCGACATTCATAAGGAGGTTCATGCGCGCCGGTATCCACCAGCCAGGCGTACACAAACAACTTCCACAAACTGCCTAATGGCGCCTGTAAATCAGCAGGCAATGGCTCGCGTGAAATCACCTGAGTCCGGCTCAACGTCAGCAATTCACCCTTGAAACCCAGCCGCAGAGGTTCGTCCTGCGCTGTCGCCAGCGCAGGAATCAAACACAGCAGCAACCAGACCATAGGCCGGGTCATGTCAGTTGACCGTGACCTGGCCGAGGGCCGGTTTCTGTTCCTGCGCCTGATGTTGCGGTGCGTAAACCTGAGTGAACCGCACCGGCGGCAGATTGAACTGGCCTTTCTGCGAGAAGCGCACCAGATGACGCAAACGCAACTCGCCGCTCAAAGCATCCAGCGGAATCGCATAAGCCATCTGACCCGGTTCGAAACGCGCCTTCTCCAGTGCGGTCGGTTCGGTGCCGGCCTTGCCCATCAACTTGATGCCCCACGTCGTGCGCTCAACATCGGCGCCCGGTGGCAGTGGGACTTCGAGCATGCCGTAGCGCAGCGGTTTCGCGGCTTTGCTGGTGATTATCACTTCGTCCAGATACAGGCTGTCGCTGGACAACGGCTGGGCGCCGACCGCTTCGAGTTTGAAGGTGAAAGCTTCGTCACCGGGCACCAATCGCGACAAGCGACGGGTGATGGTCACGGCCATCGGATCAACCGGCGGTTGCCGAGTCTGGAAGCTCAACGCAGCACGCAATGGCCTTTCCTGCGTCCCGGCCAACGACAATACGGCCGGCACTGGCGCAGCACCCTGCCACGTCCAATACATCTCACCGGTATCACCGTGTTCTTTCTTCCAGCCTTCACCCGGCGCCAATGCGACGGTGGGCGAAGCCTGCTCGATGCTGCGTTTCAACCAGGTCAGCGCCAGGGCGCGTTCCAGCGTCGATTGTTGCGGCAGCAAGCGTTGCAGCAAGGCTGTCGCGTGAGCCTGATCGAAGGTTTGCAACGACAGGTTCAAGGCTTCGGCAAACGGCTGGGAGCTGACCGCCAAACGCTGTTGCGCATTCGCCAATTGACGATTGAAAGCATCAGGTAGATTGACCTTCGATTGCCTGGCCAGCGAGGCGGTCAACACACGTGCGGCCGCCAAGCCGAGCGCCGAATCCGGATCGCTCATGACGAGGCTGTCTTCGCCATCCTCCATCAGGTTCGCGGCGTTACCCTCACCCGCTTTCGCCAGGTCGTCCATCAAACCGTTGAGCAAGGTGTTCACCGGCAATTGCATCTGTTTGGCGAACGACAGGATCAACGCACGCTGCAACAGCGGTGTGTTTTTGGCCTGCTTCGAATACACCTCCAACACCCGCTGCCAATGCTCCGGCGGCAGGCTCAGATCCAGCGCCTTACTGGCGTACCAATCGGCGTAATAAGCGTACGCCGTGAGGAAGGCATCCGGCTCGCCGTCCATGCCCCACCAGGTGAAGCTCGCGGAAGGCCCGGCCATTTGCACCAGTCGCAAGCGGCTGTTTTGCATGATCAGGCGTAAGCGATCGCGGATTTGCGGGCTCGAGGACAAGGTCGGATAGGCGATGCTCAGTGGCAGCAAACGACTGGCGGTTTGTTCAACGCCGCCGTATGGATAACTCAACAAATCATCCAGCGCCGAGCGGAACAACGCTTGCGGGCTGTCATCCAGACGCAGGCGGATATCTGTCGCGTCTGCCGGCAAGCTCAGCGGCGTATCCCCACTGGCCACATCCAGACTTTGGCTTTGTATAACCTGCCAACCTTCGCCGGTCGCGGTCAGGCGCACGGCCAGGGCGTCGGCGATTTTTCCGTCCTGCAGCAACTCGGCCGTCCATTCGCCACTGGCCAAGACGAACGCCGGCAACGGGATGTAGTTGATGCCATTGTTCAGGGTCACCGGCACACGCTGATCGGCGTCGCCGTAATGAATCAGCAGTTCCGCCTTGACCGGTTTTTCAGCCTGACTGAAGGCGAATACCCCGAGCGCCGGCTTATCGCCACTGCGGAATTTGGTCGGCCCACTCCACTTCAGGTACAGCGGTTTTTCCGAACGCAGGAACTGTTTTTTCTGCCCGACCTGACCGTCATCGGCAATGGCCCGGGCGGTGATGCGCCAGCGGGTCAGCGAGTCCGGCATCTTGAAGGTGAAGCGGGTTTTGCCGGCGGCGTCGGTGATCAATTCCGGTTGCCACGCAGCGGTGTCGACGTCTTCACGACGCGGCCGCTCCAGCACTTTCACGCCCCGCTCGCTGCGGTTGGCTTTGCCCGGTGCGCCAGGGCTGCCCGGCAAAGCGACGTCGTAGCTGATGAACGACAAACTGGCGCTGGTTCGCACGTTGTTGCGGCGCGGGTGGTAGAAGAACTGGTCGATGGTCGGCGCGACTTCCGGTTGCAGCGCGTAGACCATTTCGTCGACCACGCTGACGGTCAGGTGCGCCGGAATTGGCTTGCCGGCGAACTGCGTGGTCAGGTCAACCGACACGGTATCGCCCGGTTGGTACGTCTCTTTGTCGGTGGCGATGACCACGTCGATCTGCGGCGCAATCACCTTGATACCGGCGTTCTGGAAGCTGTATTGACCGCCCTTGGTGTACAGCACGGAGAAGGTCAGGTTCGGTGCGAAACTGTCCTTCACCGGAATGCGTGCGCGATACTGAGTGTCGCTGAGTTTTTCCATCTTCAGCCAGTCGCCGCCCTTGGACAGCAGCGCGGTGGCCTCGACCTTGTCGCGCTCCAGCGACAGCAATGCATCGCTGACCGGTTCCGGGAATGTGATCAGCGCCAAGGCTTCATCGCCGGCCTTGTACTCGGGTTTATCAAGGACGATTTCCACGGTGCCTGGCACGGCTTTGACCCCATCGCCGGTGACCGAATGACCGGTCGCGCCGATCACGCGGCCATGGTCATCCTTCAACGTCAGGTTGTAAGTGCCTGGACGGTCGAAGGCCAACGTGAAGCCTTTATCGGTTGCTGCAAGTTTGCCATCGCCGGTGGTCTGGTCTTCGAGACGCACCCAACCGTATCTGCTCGGCGTAACGG
>NZ_JBFULH010000204.1:0-7287 GCF_056400445.1 Pseudomonas sp. P5_B2
GTCGAACGATGTAGAATGCGCGGCCATTGTCTTTCCGGAACCTTTAATGGATCGCCCGCGTTTTCGAAAAACATTTCTTATGCCGCGTTTCTGGCCGCTGTGGTGCGGCTTGGGGTTGTTGTGGCTGATTGTTCAGCTGCCATATCCGGCGTTGCTGTTTATTGGTCGCCTGCTTGGTGCCGTGATGTACCGGCTGGCGGGCGACCGACGGCGCATTGCCAAGCGCAATCTTGAACTGTGTTTCCCTGAAAAGTCCGTCGCCGAGCGCAAGCGCCTGCTCAAGGAAAACTTTGCCTCCACCGGCATCGCCTTTTTCGAAATGGCCATGAGCTGGTGGTGGTCGCGTCAGCGTTTGGCCAAACTGGCCCATGTCGAAGGGTTGGAGCACCTGAAAAAAGCTCAGCACGACGGCAAGGGCGTGATCCTGATGGCGGTGCACTTCACCACGCTGGAAATCGGTGCGGCGCTGTTGGGGCAGCAGCACACCATCGATGGCATGTATCGCGAGCACAAGAATCCGCTGTTCGACTACATCCAGCGCCGTGGTCGCGAGCGGCACAACCTTGATTCGCTGGCGGTGGAGCGCGACGATGTTCGCGGGATGCTCAAGTTACTGCGTGCAGGCCGAGCGATCTGGTACGCGCCGGATCAGGACTACGGCGCCAAACAAAGCATTTTCGTGCCGCTGTTCGGCATTCAGGCGGCCACCGTGACGGCCACCAGCAAGTTTGCGCGGCTGGGCAAGGCGTTGGTGGTGCCGTTCACTCAGGAGCGTCTGGCGGACGGTAGCGGTTATCGACTGATGATTCATGCGCCGCTCGAAGGTTTCCCCGGCGAAACCGAAGAAGCTGATTGCATCCGCATCAACCAGTGGGTCGAAAGCGCTTTGCGCGAATGCCCGGAGCAATACCTCTGGGCCCATCGTCGCTTCAAGAGTCGCCCACCGGGCGAGCCCAAACTGTACAAAAAGCGCCGTTGAGTCACCGATACCTATAAGCGCCATGGAGTGTTGCGATGAGTCCTGCTGAACCGGTTACAGGGTTGATTCTTTCCGGCGGCGGGGCTCGGGCGGCGTATCAGGTAGGCGTGCTGGCGGCCATTGCCGAACTGTTGCCGGTGGGGGCAAGCAATCCGTTTCCGGTGATCGTCGGCACATCGGCCGGGGCGATCAACGCGGTCAGCCTTGCCAGTGGTGCAATGGATTTTCGCGGCGCCATCGAGCGTTTGACCGCATTCTGGCAGGGCTTTCGCAGTCATCTGGTGTTGCGCAGCGACTGGCCAGGCGTCATCAGCCAGGCCAGCCGGTTTGTCAGTCACAGTTTGCTGGGGCTTGGCGCTCACGTGCCGGTGGCCTTGCTCAACAGTTCACCGCTGCGCGGTTTGCTCAACGACAAACTGAACATGGCAGGCATCGACGAAGCCATTGCCCAAAAGCAGTTGCAGGCGGTGGCGGTCACGGCGTTTGGCTACGAGTCCGGCCAAGCTGTCACGTTCTATCAGGGTGGCGGCACCATCGAATCGTGGTTACGCCATCGGCGCATTGGCGTTCCAACCCAACTGAGTGTCGAGCATTTACTGGCCAGTTCCGCCATTCCATTGTTGTTCGCCCCGGTGAAAATCGGTGAGGAATACTTCGGCGACGGTGCGGTCCGCCAATCCGCCCCTATCAGCCCGGCCCTGCACCTGGGCGCTAGCCGGGTGCTGGTGGTGGGCGTCAGCGGTAACCCGCGGGGCGTCGACCCGCAGCAGCTGCAACGCGCCTATACCGGACAACAGCCAACGCTGGCGCAGATTGGCGGGCACATGCTCAACAGTACGTTCATTGACAGCCTGGAAAGCGACATCGAGTTGTTGCAGCGTCTGAATCAGTTCAGCCACTTGATGCCCAGTGGTACGCCGACCCGTGCGCTGGGCGTGGCGCCGGTGGAGGTGCTGGTGATTTCGCCGAGTCAGCCGATCGATGAGATTGCGGCTCGGCATCGACAGGAATTGCCGGCAGCACTGCGCCTGTTTTTGCGCGGGCCGGGGGCGACCAAGACGAGTGGGGCGGGGGTGTTGAGTTATCTGTTGTTCGAAGCGGGGTATTGCAGCGAATTGATTGATCTGGGGCGGCGGGATGCGTTGGCCAAGCGTGGGGAGCTTTGCCGGTTTCTTGGGTTGGCGGAGTCTGTGGTTACTGCTTGAGTTCGGCGGTGCGGCCATCGCGGGCAAGCCTCGCTCCCACAGTAGATCTCTGTCGTACTGGAGATCCTTGCAGGAGCGAGGCTTGCCCGCGATGGCGTCCTTGCAGACGCCACTTACAGCCGGATTAGAAGTGAACCTTGACCAGGAAGCTGGTCACGCTCTGATCCGTCTTGAAGCCATCGGTGTCTTTGATGCCGTACTTGTCTTTCCAGTAGTCATACTCGACACCGACGTAAAGTTGCTTTGCGCCCAGCTTCAGCGCCTTGCCCAGGTCGTATTTGACCTGTGGGTTGAAGTGCAGGTTGGCGTGGTATTCGCCTTTGTCGTTCACGTCGTTGTCGACCACCCAGTCCATGAAACCGTCGATTACCACGTCCGAGCTGCCCGCCGGGATGGTGTAGGACCAGACCGGAGAGACCTGCCAGATATCGTCACCCGGGCGGCCGCCTTCAGTGTGACGGTTGTAGAAGTTCAACTGGAAGTAGTCGAAGCCAGGGATCGCCAGGTCGAAACCCGGACCGATCAGGAACGACTCGGTGTCGTCCTCGCCGAACTCATAGGTCATGGCCAGCAGGACGTCTTTGATCGGGCCAAATTCCAGCTTCTGGTCGAAAATCTTGTTGAACGACAAGCGCGGGCTGATCTCACCATAGTGGGTGTTGTCCCCGGCGAACGCGTCTTCCTTGCCGTTGTAGAAGATCTTGTCGATGAAGAAGAAGTTGTCGCCGTATTTCCAGCCATCGGCGTGTTCGAAGGTCACCGTCTGCTGAATGCGCGGGTTGACCTGGAAATCCTTACCGTACAGGTAAGTCAGGCTGTTGGTCTGCCATTGCAGCAAGTCGCCGGCCATGGCCTGCCCCCCGGCCAGCATTGATCCCGCCAGCATCAGGCTAGTGCACGTACGTTTCATTCGGTTGCTCCCAAAAAGTAGGTGATTCCACGTTATTTTTTTAAGTTTGGCGCTCTGTTTTGGCGCCTCTATCTGTAGCGGTAAAAAATCATCTAGTCGGTCAGCTTTAATGCTCTAAGCAAGAGCTGCGCCAAGGTTTTCAAAAAACAAACAAACTCCCGCTCGGCTGCTAAAAAACAGTCGATTGAGAGGGGATATGGAGTGCCTTGGTACCGTCCAGAGCCGGGATAAGTTGGCTTTCTGGTCAGAAATTAAATCCGGGCTTTTTTTTAACGCGGATTCAGGCGGCCGCGGAGAATACTGACTACTTGGCCAGGTCTCAAGTGCCCCGCAACAGCGCACCGACGACAGGTGTGGGGCACGGTTGTCGGYGCTCGGCCTGGCGTCGTTAAACGACGGGCTTGAGTGGGTAAAAAAAACCATCGATTGCTTCCTCTTGTTTTTATTGTTGAGGCGCAGGCATCCCCCTGTAGGCGCGGGTTTGCTAGCGATAGCGTCGGGTCAGTCAACACAAATGTTGAATGTGATGCCGTCATCGCGAGCAGGCTCGCTCCCACAGGGTTTGTGGGTTTCTCTGTTAATGCGGGTGGGCGGTGCAGTCGTTGATGGCCGCGCGTTCGGCGCCACCAAGAATGTTGAACAGCAGGTTCAGCGTCAGCGCGCTGATCGTGGCCATGGCGATGCCGCTGTGGGTGATCGGGCTCATCCATAGCGGCAGGTGGGCGAAGAACTCTGGGCGTACCACTGGAATCAGGCCCATGCCGATGCTCACTGCCACCAGCAGTTGATTGCGACGGTCGCCGATGTCGGCTTCCTGAAGAATCTTGATTCCGGTGGCAGCTACCATGCCGAACATCGCTATTGCCGCACCGCCCAGTACCGCTGGCGGAATCGACGCCACCAGAAATGCCGCTTTCGGCAGCAGGCTCAACACAATGAGCAAACCGCCGGCGACGATGGTCACCGAACGGCAACGCACCCCCGTCATTTGCACCAGGCCGATGTTTTGCGCAAAAGAGGAGTGGGTAAAGGTGTTGAAGAACCCGGCGAAAAACGAGGCGCCGGCATCACACAGCAAGCCGCGACGCAACATCCGTGGGCAGACTTCCTGGCCGGTGATCTTGCCCAGGGCGAGGAACATCCCGGTGGACTCGACGAAGATGATCACCACCACCAGGCACATCGAAAGGATCGGCGCGAGTTCAAACTTGGGCATGCCGAAATGCAGCGGGGTGACGAATTGCAGCCACGGCGCTTGCGCCATGCCGCTGAGGTCGACCATGCCGATCAGGCCGCAGAGCACATAGCCCAGGCACATGCCGATCAGCACTGAAATATTGACCCAGAAGCCGCGCATGAAACGGTGCACCAACAATATGGTGCCCAGCACCAGCGCAGCAATGGTCAGGTAAATCGGCGAACCGAATTCGGTGGCGCCGGCACCACCGCCGGCCCAGTTCACGGCCACGGGGAACAACGACAAACCGATCGAGGTGATGACCGTGCCAGTCACCAGAGGCGGGAAGAAGCGAACAACTTTGGACATGAAAGGGGCGATGAGCATGCCGAAGAACCCGGCGGCGATGGTCGCGCCGAAGATCCCTTGCAGACCGATACCGGGCATGCCGGCCATGGCAACCATGCTCCCGACTGCGGCGAAACTGGCGCCCATCATCACCGGCATCCGAATACCCATGGGGCCGATGCCCAGCGACTGAACGATGGTGGCGATGCCGGCGACCAGCAGGTCGGCGTTAATCAGAAAGGCGATTTCTTCACGACTCAGGCCAGCGGCCTGTCCGATGATCAGCGGAACCGCGATAGCGCCGCCGTACATCAGCAAAACATGTTGCAGACCGACCAGGATCAGTTGCAAAAGGGGCAAACGCTGAATGGCGGGTGCGTCGGGGATGCGCGCTTCGGATAGCTCGGACATGCAACACCTCGGATCTTTTTTATTCTTGTGATTGAACAGCTGTCGGGTTGCTCACAGCTGTTTCTTTGCATCAGGGAAACCACATTGCGGCTGTTCGCAAGCAGGCTCGCTTCCACAGGTATTGCACCACCCATGTGGGAGCGAGCCTGCTCGCGAAGCTCTTCAACGATTAATTGGTCTGAGCTCCCTGAACAATCCAGGCACCAATCAGGTCACGTTCCTGCTGGGTCATCTGCGTGATGTTGCCCAGTGGCATGATCTGGCTGGTAACGGCCTGAGCCTGGATGCGCGGGGCGTTCTGGCGGATCTGCTCGGGGGTGTCGAACATCACACCGGCCGGAGCCGCGCTGAACAGTGGGCTGGTCGGTTTGGCCGAGTGGCAAACCGCGCAACGCTCCTGAATCACGCTGTGCACCTTGTCGAAACCAGGACCGGCGTTGGACGCCTGAACCGGAGCGGCTGCAGGCGCTGCCGCCGGTGCTGCTTCAGCCGGTTTCAAGCCACCGCCCACTGCGGTTTCCGGCAGCGGCTGGTACTCGATCTTCGCAGGCGCCTTGGCCACTTCCGGGCTGGTCATCGGCGCAGGGCCGGTAACGTAAGCCAGGCAGATCATGCCTACCGCTGCCACTGGCAGGGTCCAGGCAAACTTGTGGCTGTCATGACGGGTGTTGAAATAGTGACGCACCAACACCGCCAGCACCGCGATCCCGGCCAGGATCAGCCAGTTGTATTGGCTGCCGTAAGTGCTCGGGAAGTGGTTGCTGATCATGATGAACAGCACCGGCAAGGTGAAGTAGTTGTTGTGACGCGAACGCAGCAAGCCTTTGGCCGGTAGCGCCGGATCGGGTGTGCGGTTCTCGGCGATCGCCGCTACCAGTGCGCGTTGCGCCGGCATGATGATGCGGAACACGTTGCCGACCATGATGGTGCCGATGATCGCGCCGACGTGCAGGTACGCACCCCGACCACTGAACACTTTGCTGAAGCCGTAAGCGGTGCCAATGATCAGCACGAACAGGATGAAACCAAGCAGGGCAGGGCGTTTACCCAGGGCCGAGTCGCACAGGAAGGAGTAGACAAACCAGCCGACGAACAGCGAGCCGATACCCAACAGAACGCCTTCAGGGCCCGTCAGGCTACTGCCCGGTGCCAGCAGGTACAGCGTCGGGTTGGAGTAGAACACCACGCACAGCAGCGCGACCCCCGACATCCAGGTGAAATAGGCTTCCCATTTGAACCAGTGCAGGTTGTCCGGCATGGTCGGTGGAGCCAGTTTGTATTTTTCCAGGTGGTAGATACCGCCGCCGTGGATCGCCCACAAATCGCCTGCCAAACCATTTTTCGGGTTGACCCGATTGAGGTTGTTTTCCAGCCAGACGAAATAGAACGACGCGCCGATCCAGGCCACGCCAGTAATCATGTGAACCCAGCGTACGCTCAGGTTCAGCCATTCGAACAGATGTGCTTCCACAGTCTTTACCTCTCGCCTGTCACTCTGTTGTCGAGTGATCAGACCTTCTCTTATTGGTGGGGGGCGAGGACCAAACGCTCGTCCTCTTTGAAAAAATGCTCATCGCAGTTATTGCCTGTGCCACTGCGATCAACCACCAGGAAGTCATCCCGCTTTTCGATCGTCAGCACCGGGTGGTGCCAGACGCCGCGATGGTAATTAATGCCCTGCCTGCCGTTGGTGACGAAGGCGCGGACCAAGCCTGATACAGGTTCATCGCCAAGTGGCGCGACCACGATCAGAAAAGGATTGCCGAGCAGCGGAATAAACGCCTGGCTGCCCAACGGGTGACGCTCCAGCATGCTGACGGTCAGCGGCATGTCCTGCGCGTCGGCGCGGAAGATGCTGATGATCGCGTTATCCTCTGGCGTGGCGGTTTGCACCGTCGCCAGTTTATGGAAGCGCATGGTCGAACCGTTGTTGATCATGAAGTGATCGCTACCATCGGTTTCGATCACGTCACCGAAAGGGGCGAAAGCTTCTTTGGTCAGCGGTTCAATCGTTAGTGTGCGCATGCTGTTCTTATCCAAATTCTGTGTTTGATCGTTCCCACGCTCTGCGTGGGAACGCCGCCATGGACGCTCCGCGTCCACTGTGACGCGGAGCGTCACGGTATGCATTCCCACGCGGAGCGTGGGAACGATCAGGTGTTACTTCGCGACCTTGCCCAATACGCGCAGGCGGCTCACACCACCATCCGGGAACACGTTCAGGCGGATGTGGGTGATCGGCCCCAGCGCCTTGATC
>NZ_JBFULH010000205.1:0-7283 GCF_056400445.1 Pseudomonas sp. P5_B2
ACTGACACACCGCTTTCGCGAGCAGGCTCGCTCCCACAGGGGGACCAGTGGTGTTCTTCAGGCGGGATAACCGGTGATTTTGCGGATGCTTTGGTACAACGGTTTAAGCTGTCGATACATGCGCAGGTACACCTCTTTGTACAGTCGCTCATAGATCTGCTGCGCCTCGGGTTGCGGCAGAAAGACCGCACCTACGCGGGTCATGGCCGCGATCGCCGTGGGAAAATCCGCGTGCAAACCCAGCCCCACCGCACAGCAAACGGCCGCGCCCAGACCGGACGCTTCGTAGACATGCGGGCGCTCGGCCGGCAAGCCGAATATGTTGGCCGTGAGCTGCATCGCCGCATCGCTCTGGGAACCACCTCCGGCAACTCGCAATCGCTTGATGGAGGTCTTCGAACGCTTTTCGATGTTCTCCATGCCCTGACGCAAGGCATACGCCAGACCTTCGATGATCGCCCGGTAAATGTGCGCGCGGGTATGCACGTCGCCGAAGCCGATCATCGCGCCCTTGGCTTCCACACCGGGCTCACGGATGCCCGGCGACCAGTAGGGTTGCAGCATCAGCCCCATGGACCCCGGCGGCACGGCGTCGACCAGTGCATCGAAAAGTTGCTCAGGCTCCACGCCCAACGTTTTGGCCTGCTGCATTTCCCGCAGTCCGAACTCGTTCTTGAACCAGCTGACCATCCAGTAGCCGCGATAAATCATCACCTCGCAGTTGTATTGGTCTGGCACCGCAGACGGGTACGGTGGAATCAACGGGACGATTTCAAGATAACGCGACCGGGTACTGGTGATCGTCGCGGTGGTGCCGTAGGACAGGCACACCGTGTCAGCGTCGACGACACCGGAGCCCACGACTTCGCAGGCCTTGTCGGCACCCGCTGCGATCAGTGGCAGCCCCTCGGGAATGCCGGTGTGACGGCTGGCCTCGGCGCTGATGTAACCCAAGGTTTCACCAGGTTTGAGCAGGCTCGGCAGTTGCTCGGGACGCACCGCCAGCGCCTGCCATTTCCAGTCGCTGGGCGCGGCCCATTTCAGACGTTTGAAATCGAACGGCAGGTAGCCTWCGCAACAGCCCACCGAGTCGACAAAGCGCCCGCACAGGCGATGGGTGAGAAACCCCGAGAGCAGCAAAAACTTGTCGGTTGCCGCCCAGACTTCAGGCTGGTGGCGGGCGATCCAGTTGGCTTCGGCCTGGGCGCGAAAATAATCCACGGTGGCTTGCGCGCCAACCAGTTTGAACAGCCAGCCCCATGGTCCCTTGATCCTGCCGTCGACTTCGGTCTGGCGTTGATCGAGCCACAGGATCGCCGGGCGCAGCGGCTTGCCCTGGGCATCGACGTTGATCAACGTACCGCGCTGAGTGGTCAGGGATACCCCGGCAATCTGTGAACGATCGATCCCGGTTTGCTGCCACACCTGCTGGCAGGCCTCGCCCAATTTCGCCCAGTAATACTCCGGGTCCTGCTCGGCCCAGCCGGGTTGTGTCGAGTAATAAGCCTGCAACTCGACCTTGCCTTTGCCCAGCAGGTTGCCCTGCAGGTCGAAGAGCAGCGCGCGCACGCTCTGGGTGCCATTGTCGATGGCCAACAGGTAACGCTTGTTCGGGTGGTTATCCATGGAGCTCTCTTCAATGGGCATGGGTCGCGCACATTCCTGAATTTTTATTTTCCGTGTAGCACCCGTAGCCCTGTAGCAGCTGTCGAGCGCAGCGAGGCTGCGTCCGAGAACAACGTTCTCGTCATCCCTGCTCCCGGTTTTTTCTGAAACACCGGGTTGGTGGTTTTGCGACGGCTTCGCCGCCGAACGCCACCTCGCTGCGTTCGACAGCTGCTACAGGGTTGCGGAGTTACAGGGTTACGGGTGCTCAATGCGACTGCTGGGCAAACCATGATGGCGTTGCCACAACGCCTGGTAGCGCTGCTGCTCCTGCTGCCAGCGCTCATCGTCCCAGCCCAGTCGTGGCTGGCAGAGTCGGCGAATGGCCGGCCAATAGTCCATGGCGCCGCGCGGTAGCAGCAGGCCCAGACGGGTGCGGCGCAGCAGCAGGTCATCCAGGTGCAGGACCATTTCCGAATCACAGGCAAAGGCCAGTTCCGCCCACAAAGTGTCAGTGGCGCCAACGCTGTCATGGCCCAGTTCCGCGATCAGTTTCGCCAGCCTCGGCAGGTTCCGGCCATGCCGCCCCGCCAGGCGCCGCCACTGGCTGCCACTGAGTCCGGGGATCGCCAGCGGCGGCACGACGGCAAACACCGGCGCGGCGTCATCATTGAATCGACGGCCGAGCATGCTCGCGCAGGCCTTGAGCACCTCGATGGCCTGCGGGCGGAAGGTGGTCAGCTTGCCGCCGGCCAGGGTCACGCAACCCGGTTCCTGCCACAGCACATGCTCACGGGTTTCATTCGACGGTTTGCCTTGATGTTCACCCGCAGCGCTGCCCACCACCGGGCGCACACCGGACCACGTCGACAACACATCGGCCGCGACCACTTCAGCCTGGGGAAACTGCTGGGTGCAGGCCGCCAGCAGATAGTCGAGTTCTTCAGGGCTGATGCTCGCGCTCTGGTCCAGATCGCCGTGATGATCGAGGTCCGTGGTGCCAACCACCGTGGCACCCTCCCAAGGGAAAACGAACACCGGTCGACGGTCGCGCTCGTGCAGGAAGGTGAAGGCTTGCGCCACGGACAGGCGCCAGCCCGGCAACAACAAATGACTGCCACGCAACGGGCGCAACTGTCGAGGCGCATCGGGCAGGCGCAAACGCTCGGCCCAGGCGCCAGTGGCCACGGCCAACACGCGACAACGCAATTGCAGTGACGCGCCACCTTCGCAGTCCTCGACCCGGACCCCGCAAACCCGCCCCGCTTCACGCAGCAATTGCTGCACGCGTACGCCGTTGAGCACCACTGCGCCGTCGGCCCGGGCCTCGCCCAATACGCGCATTACCAGACGGGCATCATCGGTCAGTGCATCGACAAAACAGGTGCCACCCAGCAGGTCATGTTCCTTGACCCCCGGCGCCAGATAACGCAGTTGTTGCGCGTCATGGAAGCGATGGCTGCGCCGCCCGGCCAACGCGTCATAGATGGACAACAAACCACCCAGCACCCGTGGTCCGGGAAAGCCGCCACGGTAATGCGGCATCATGAAACTCATCGGCTCCACCAGCCCCGGCGCTTCGTCGAGCAGGCGCTGGCGTTCGCGGACCGAATCGCGGGTCAGGCGCCACTGGCCCTTGGCGATGTAACGCAAGCCGCCATGGACCATTTTCGAGGATCGGCTGGAGGTGCCCCAGGCGAAATCGCGCTGTTCCAGCAGCAGGCAGCGCCAGCCACGGCGCGCAGCCTCGCGCAGGATACCGGCGCCGCTGATGCCGCCGCCGATGACGATCAGGTCCCAGGTTTCATCCGCCAATGTCGGCAGCACTTGCTGACGCCTCGCGGCGTTCCAGTCCAGGCTCATGACCGTCACTCCTGCAACAGCGTACCGGGGTTCAGTCGCCCGGCCGGATCGAAGTGCCGGCTCAGCGCCTGCAGGGTGTCCATTGCCAGCGCGCCTTTTTCGCGCAGCAGGTACGGCGCGTGGTCCTTGCCCACGCCATGCTGGTGACTGATCGTGCCGTGGTTGTCGACGATGGTCTGGCTGGCCGCCTGCTTGAGCGCCTGCCAGCGTGCCAGGGTCGCGGGGTAATCCGCCGCCGGGCGAAACACATAGGTGGTGTAGATACTCGAGCCTTCGCCGTAGACATGGGACAAATGGGTGAAGACATGCACCCGTTCGCCTTCAGCCGCCAAAGCGTCGCGCAGGCTGTTTTCGACCAGGGTCAGGAGATTATCGACGTTGCTCCAGTCGGTCGCTGTTTCCAGAGTGTCCACGACATAACCGGCGTTCCACAGGTTTTCCCGCAGGTAAGGAAATCGGAAACGATTCTGCGCCCATTTCTTGCCGAGCAAGGTGCCGGTAAACACCCCACCGAACGATTTGAGGTGCTGCCGGGCCTGACTCAGGGACAGCGCATTTTGCCGGCGATTACCAGTCACGCCGAATGTCAGCAGGCATTTGCCTTCACCGGCACCGCGCAGAKACAGGTACTTTTCCAGCCAGGCGATCTGCTGCGGGTGCCCGGCCAACGCCAACTGGGTTTCGGTTTCCACCGCGTTGGACAAGCGCAGCATGGACAACGGCACGCGCGCCTGGGCCAACTGGCGAATGGCTTGCAGTGCCTTGGGCCAATCGGGCAGAAATACCCCGTAGAAACGTTCATCGGCAGGCAGTGCGCTGACCCGTACCTTGACCTCGGAAATAATCCCGAAACGCCCCTCACAGCCCAACACCACCTCGCGCAGATCGGGACCGGCCGCCGAGGCCGGAAAGGTGGCGATTTCCAAAGGTCCGGCAAAGGTTTCCAGGGTCCCACCGGCGAACAGTTGCTCGATGCGCCCGTAGCGCAAAGACTGCTGGCCACTGGAACGACTGGCGACCCAACCGCCCAGGGTCGAGAGCTCCCACGACTGCGGGAAATGCCCGAGGGTGTAACCCCGGGCGCGCAACTGACTTTCCACCTGCGGCCCTGTCGCGCCGGGGCCGAACGTGGCCAGCAGGCTCTGTTCGTCGAGGTCCAGCAGGCGATTCATGCGGGCCAGGGAAACCGTCACCACGGGCCGCGCGGAACCCGGTGGATTGATGTGCCCGGCCACCGAAGTGCCGCCGCCATAGGGAATAAGACACAGGTCCTGCTCATGGGCGAGGGCCAGCAATTGGCGGATCTGTTCGGCGCTTTCGGGGAAGGCCACGGCGTCGGGATAATTCCCCAACGCGCCTTCACGCAATGCCAGCCAGTCCGACAGGCTCTGACCCCGAGCATGCAGCAAACGATCATGGGCATCCACGCTGTACAACGGGTGTTGCTGCAACCGCGAGGCCGGCACCCGGGCCAATGCCGACTCAAGCGTCGCATCGGGCAGCGCTCGACCGTCACCCACCCGCCGGGCGAGAAAACTCGCGCCCTGGGCCGGCAGTTCGACCACCGTGGTTGCATCTCCCCAGCCGTTCCAGCGTCGCATGCGTGTGTCCTTTTGCGGTTCTGATCAGTGATATTTCAGGCCCCCATACTAGTCAGCTGCCCGAAAGTGTCACGGTCGCATCGGGCCAGTTCGAGTAGCCAATTGAGTCAAACGTCGCGCAGGCGTCAGCCATTTACTTTAGCCGTGGTTTCAAATTACCTTTCAGCGCATTCATCCGCGCACGCGGGTCTTGATCAAAGGAAGACGATCATGCATTCCCTGGGCTTCACCTCAGTTCCGCCGCTGCTCAAATACCTGCGTCATGCCGAACAACTGGGCATGGCCATCGAGCCTGCGCTGGCGGCTGCCGGGTTGCAGGCGCAGCAGTTGAGTGACAATAGCCTGCGGTTGCCCGGTGAAGCCCATGAACGGCTACTCGATTATTTCTGCGAACACTCGGGCGATCCGTTGTTCGGTCTCAACGCTGCGCGTTTTGTGCTGCCCAACTCCTGGAGCGTGCTGGGTTACATCACCATGAACTGCGCAACACTGGGCGACGCCATGAGTCGCATCATGCCGTTCGAGAAACTGGTGGGCGACATGGGCGTCAGCCGTGCCGAGGTGCAGGACAGTCACGTGCACCTGATCTGGACATGCCGCTATCAACGCCCGCGAATCCGCCGGCACCTGGTGGAAAACGTGCTCGGTTCCTGGCTGCAATACGCGTGTTGGATCGCTGATACGCAGATGTCGCCGGCCGCGGTCTGGTTGGAACATCCACGACCGGCTGATACGACGCTGGTGCAATACGAACAGTTCTTCGACTGCCCGGTACTGTTCGATCAGCCCTATTCGGCGCTGATTGTGCCGTTACCGTATTTGCAGTTGCCCTTGCGCCAGGCCGATGCGCAATTGCTGCGCACCCTGGAAGAACATGCCATGGGGTTAATGGCCACACTGGAGGACGCGTCGCTGGAACAGCGGGTCAAAAGCATACTGCGCCAGTTGCTCAAGGAAGGCCTGCCACGCAAAGAGCAAGTAGCCGAGCATCTCGCCGTGTCAGTGCGCACACTGCAACGCCAACTGCATCAGGCCGGCACGTCGTACCAGCAGATCCTCGATGACCTGCGCCAGGAACTGGCCGAGCATTACCTGCTCAACAGCACCTTGCCGATTCAGGACATCGCCCAGTATCTGGGTTTCACTGAACCCCGCTCGTTTCACCGTACGTTCAAAAGCCGGCGCGGGATGCCGCCCGGCGAGTTTCGCCAAACCCACCGGGTGCCGGACGAAAACTGAAAATCGTCACGCAGATCCCTTCCCGCGCCCAGTTGATTGGCAAACTCTCCTGCCTGCGTTGTTTCAAAATCCTACAGTCTTCCTGCCTCCTTCCCCTGCCAAGTGGAGAAACATCCAGCACCTACTGAATGGGGTAGCTGACAGCCTTTCCCCCTGCCACGCCGTAATGTTGATGTCTCCACCTAATGGAGATTCACAAGCATGGACGGCAATGCCCCAGGCAACGATCAATCCTTACTCGACATTTTGATCAAGGCCTACAGTTCCGATGACGCACAAAAAACAAAACTTGAAGCGCTTTTCAAAGATCTGAAGCTCACCTCGGTGTTCGACATTTCCCGACTCACCGAAGCCGACTTCAAGCTTCGCGTCGATACCGCAATCAGAGTGAAGCAGGCGGTGCCGCAGGCAGATCAGGCTACGGATTATGCAACGCTCAGCATTGACACTCAGTCGCTTTACAACAACGCCAGATGTTACGCCGCCCAAGTCAGCGCCCTGTATCGGGAGCAGCAAGCTTCAGGCGGCGTGGCACAGCATCAGTGGCACCCCTTGGGTATTCGCGCGGTCACGGAACAAGGCCCCACCTACACCCATCAGTTCAAGGAAAACTGGGACGACGCCTGCAAGAACGATTCGATCGCGGCCATTGACTCACCGGTCGCCTACCTGAGAGCGCTGTACCTGTTTGCCTTGCAACTGGAGTGCTGCCCCTCGCAATCGGCGGATGAAAAAAAACACCGAATCCTGTTGGAAAAACGCCGTCCGGATCTGCCCGAACTGTCGATAGATCAGCAAAGTACGTTTACTGCGCAACCGATGCTCGGGATAGTCAACGCCATTCTGGACCGCAATATCCAGGACGCGCTGAAGACCACCGACGACAAAGGCAAATCGACCTATGAGGTTCTGGCGCAACGGTGTTATCCCTTTGCCCTCCCCTATGAGTTTTTCCACCATCAGTGCCTGCTGGGG
>NZ_JBFULH010000206.1:0-7206 GCF_056400445.1 Pseudomonas sp. P5_B2
CCGCATTCGCGAGCAAGCCCGCTCCCACATTGGTTTTGTGGTGTCTGAAAAGACTGGGTTAAACCTTCAACACCAACTTCCCGAAATTTTCGCCGCTGAACAATTTCATCAGCGTCTCCGGGAATGTCTCCAGTCCGTCAACAATGTCTTCCTTGCTCTTGAGTTGCCCCTTGGCCATCCACCCGGCCATTTCCTGCCCGGCGGCGGCGAATTGGGCGGCGTAGTCCATCACGACAAAACCTTCCATCCGCGCGCGGTTGACCAGCAGCGACAGGTAATTGGCCGGCCCCTTGACCGCTTCCTTGTTGTTGTACTGGCTGATAGCGCCGCAAATCACCACACGCGCCTTCATGTTCAGTCGGCTCAGTACCGCATCGAGGATGTCGCCGCCAACGTTATCGAAATACACGTCGACCCCTTTCGGGCATTCGCGTTTGAGACCAGCGATGACGTCTTCGTTTTTGTAGTCGATGGCGCCGTCAAAACCCAATTCGTCGATCAGGAACTGACACTTGTCCGCGCCGCCGGCAATCCCGACCACGCGGCACCCTTTGATCTTGGCGATTTGCCCGGCAATGCTGCCCACCGCACCGGCCGCGCCCGACAGAACCACGGTGTCACCGGCTTTCGGCGCTCCGACATCGAGCAGGGCGAAGTAGGCGGTCATTCCGGTCATGCCAAGTGCGGACAAATAGCGCGGCAATGGCGCCAGTGTCGGATCAACCTTGTAGAAACCGCGTGGTTCGCCCAGGAAGTAATCCTGCACGCCGAGGGCGCCATTGACGTAGTCCCCGACCGCAAACCCTGGATTATTCGAGGCCACGACTTTACCGACGCCCAAGGCGCGCATCACTTCACCCAAGCCCACCGGCGGGATGTAGGACTTGCCCTCGTTCATCCAGCCGCGCATGGCCGGGTCCAGGGACAAGTATTCGTTTTTGACCAGAATCTGCCCCGACGCCGGCTCGCCGGCCGGTACTTCCTGATAGGTAAAGGTCTCGCGGGTCGCCGCGCCCACCGGACGTTTGGCGAGCAGGAACTGGCGATTGGTCTGGGTAGTCATGACAGGCACTCAAGATGATGAAGCCTTGTTGATAGCCCTTCATGATCAATGCCGCAAGTTCGGCTGATGCGGCGAATGCATATCGATCCAGTGCAGTGATAGTCAGGGTCGGTGTTCTATCACTGCCACGCATGGCCGCTCAACCGGCCTTCTGATAGTGCTGCCGCGCTGAAGCCCTCCATGCCTAGACTGAAACCCAGGCAATCCCCCAAATTCTTCTCTTCGAGGACATAACAATGAGCATGACGTTTTCCGGTCAGGTCGCCGTGGTGACTGGCGCTGCCAACGGTATTGGCCGTGCGACCGCCCAAGCGTTCGCAGCCGAAGGGTTGAAGGTCGTGGTCGCCGATCTGGACACCGCTGGCGGCGAAGACACCGTGGCGCTGATTCGTACCGCGGGTGGCGAAGCGACCTTCGTGCGTTGCAACGTCACGCTGGAAAGCGATGTAAAAAACCTCATGGACGAAGTGGTGAATACCTACGGCCGTCTGGACTATGCCTTCAACAATGCCGGCATCGAGATCGAGAAAGGTAAACTCGCCGAAGGCACACTGGATGAGTTCGATGCGATCATGGGCGTCAACGTCAAAGGCGTCTGGTTGTGCATGAAGTATCAATTGCCCTTGTTGTTGGCCCAGGGCGGCGGTGCGATCGTCAACACCGCTTCGGTAGCGGGCTTGGGGGCGGCACCGAAGATGAGTATCTATGCGGCGTCCAAGCATGCGGTGATCGGGCTGACCAAGTCGGCAGCGATCGAATACGCCAAGAAGAAAATTCGCGTGAATGCGATATGCCCGGCAGTGATCGACACCGACATGTTCCGCCGGGCCTATGAAGCGGACCCGAAGAAGGGCGAGTTTGCCAACGCCATGCACCCGGTGGGGCGCATCGGCACGGTCGAGGAAATTGCCAGCGCTGTGCTGTACCTGTGCAGCGACGGCGCGTCATTCACTACCGGTCATTCGCTGGCGGTGGATGGTGGCGTTACGGCGTTTTGAACTCAGGCGCTGCAACGTAGGAAAAAACCCGTACTTGTGCGGGTTTTTTTACAGTTCCGTGACGGGTCTCAGCAATGTGTTTCAAAGGGTTAGAACCGAGGGATTTAGCGGCGTTGTCGCACATCTGATTCATCGCTCCTGTGATTAACTGTTTCCCGTAAAACGGACAGGAGTGTGCTTGCTCATGGAATTGAGAATCGATCGACAGGCATTGGTGCCGGTCGTGCAGCAAATCGTCGACGCGTTGGTCGGCTGGCTCCGGCAGGGAAGGGTACTGCCGGGGACGCGTTTGCCTTCTGCGCGGCAAATTGCACGGGTCAATTTGCTCAGTCAATCCTGTGTTGTCGAAGCCTGCGAACGCCTGGTTGCGCAAGGCGTGCTGGCGCCGCGTCAGGGTGCAGGGTTCATTGTTGCCATGCCTGCGTTGGCCGCTGAGGGGCAACAGAATAGCCCTTGGTTCGAAGGAGCTGAAGTGACGCTGGGCCGCGCCTCGGGTGACCTCAAACTGGGTTGTGGCGGCTTGCCCGAGAGTTGGCGTCAAACTGACGATTTGACCTACGCAATCCGTCAGGTAAGCCGCACCGACATGTCCGGGCTGTTCAGCTACAGCACGCCACTGGGTTTACCCGCCTTGCGCGAGCAAATCCTCAAGCGCCTCCAGCAAATGGACATTGAAGTGGATGACAGAAGGATTGTGACCACAACCGGGGCTACTCACGGGCTCGATCTGATCGTGCGCACGTTGCTCAAACCGGGAGATTGCGTGGTGGTGGAAAGTCCGGGGTATCCACTATTGTTCGATCTGCTCRGGCTCAACGGCGTGACGATGATCGAGGTGCCGCGCACCCCGCGAGGGACTGACACGCAGGCATTAGAAGCGCTGTTGGTGAAGTACCGGCCCCGTGCGCTGTTTATCAATAGTTTCTACCAAAACCCGACCGGCAGTAGCCTGACACCCGTCGTGGTGCAGCGGGTGCTGCAATTGACCAAAGCCCATGGCGTGCTGGTGATCGAAGATGACGTCTATGCCGATTTGCACCGCGGCCCCGGCACTCGCCTCGCGGCGATGGGGATCGACGACAATGTGATTTATGTCGGCAGTTACTCCAAGACCCTCAGCAGTTCATTGCGCGTCGGCTTTGTCGTGGCCAGTAACACGATGGTTTCGCGACTGGCCGAGGTCAAGATGACCAGCAGCATGGGCACTTCAAGGTTTTGCGAAACAGTGCTGGCTTGCCTGTTGGCCAGCGGCGCGTATCGCAAACTGGTTCAGCGCCTGCGGCAGCGATTGAACACCGACAGAGAAGCCGCCCTGCAAGTGCTCGAAGATGCCGACTGGGAAGTTTTCGGCAAGCCGGTGGGTGGTCTGTTCATCTGGGCGCGATCACGCAGGTCCGACTTCGCTCAGGTGCGCAAGCAGGCCCGACGCTTCGGGGTGCTGCTGTCTTCAACCACAGCCTTCAACCCCGGCGGTGAAACCACGGACTGGCAGCGCATCAACGTGGCATACGCCTGTGATCCCCGTGCGCGGGCATTTTTTCAGGCCACCGCTCTGAATCGACTTCAGGCGTTCTGAAAACGACGCGGGCGTAGCTTTTTGCCATTATTACGGCGCCCGAGTCTTGTGCAGGCACAGGCCTCGTTGCGACCCTGCGTGAACAGACCATGTCAGGGAACTATGCGCAATGATTTCGGCCATGCAAGGACGTTTTGCCAACCTCGGGATGGCAAACAAAATGGGTGTCGGGTTCGTACTGGTGCTGCTGCTGTTGACTGCGCTGGTCGCCGCCATCGGCGTAGGGGCCTTGCAAACCATCAGTCAACGCTTCGATGGGCTCAAGCAGATGTCATCGCTCAATAGCGGTTTGCTCAACGTGCGACTGCTGGAGCAGGAGTACGCCTTGCACGGCAACCCGAAAACCGCCGATGCCCTGCACGAAGGCGTTGATGGCCTGATTGCTCTGGCGACCCGGCTCAAGGCCTCATCGAGGGCAAACGTGCCTGTAATGAATGAAGTCGAGCACTCGCTGGGCGCCTATCRCAAGGCGTTCGATGAGTTCGTCTCGTTGAGTCAGGCCAAGGACCTGGCGCTGGAAATGGCCAGTTGGTCGGTGTCCAGCGTGGCCAATAACCTTGATGTGCTGCAAGCAGGCCTCGCCGATGACGGCGCCTATACGTTGAAGCAAACCGAGGGCAAGGACGGTGGGCAATTCATCGAGCAGGCCAGTCAGGTCAGCCAGGTCTCGCGGTTGATGTTGCAAGCCATGAACGAGGCGCGGGTGCGTCTGGATCAGAATCGCAAGGGCGATGACAGCGCGGGCCAAGGCAAGATTGAGCAGGCGGATCAGGCGCTGGTTCAGGCCGAACAGCTGAAAACCACGGTCAAGGATGAGGGCTATCAGACGGTCCTCAGTGAAGTAACCGGCCGCATCGGCAGTTTCAGCGAAAAACTCACGGAGTACACCGGTCTGTTGGCCCAGGAGAAAACTGTCTACGTACAACTGCATCAGCGCGCCGCGCAAGTCGTGGAGCGGGTGGATCAGGCCTATGTCGCCGAAGACCGGTCGATGCAGGCCGAGYTGAAAGAGAACTCTTTGCTGATCCTTGGTTCCTCTGCCTTGGCGCTGCTGGTCGGGCTGGTGGCGGCGTGGGTGATTACGCGGTTGATCGTGGCGCCGCTGCGCAGTGTGATTCGTGACGCCCAGCAGATCGCCGCGGGTGATTTGAGTGCGACGGTCGAAGTAACCCGCCGTGACGAGATCGGCCAATTGATGCTGGCGATGCAACAGATGGGCGCCGGGCTCAGCCGTATCGTCAGTGGCTTGCAGGCCGGTATCGAGCAATTGGCGAATTCAGCGCATTCGCTATCGGCGGTGACCGAGCAGACCAACCTGGAAGTCAGCAGTCAGAAAGAAGAAACCGAGCAGGTCGCCACGGCGATGAACCAGATGGCCGCGACGGTACACGACGTGGCGCGTAACGCTGAAGAGGCCGCCCAGGCTGCACAAACGGCGGATGACAAGGTTGAAAGTGGGCAGCAGGTAGTGCGCCAGAGCATGGCGCGCATCGAGCAATTGGCGGACTCGGCGACATCGGCCAGTTCCAGCATCGAAAGCCTGAGCGCAGAAATCCAGAACATCGGTACGGTGCTCAGCGTGATCAAGAGTGTTGCCGAGCAAACCAACCTGTTGGCGCTCAACGCAGCGATCGAGGCCGCACGGGCGGGCGAGCAGGGCAGGGGCTTTGCAGTGGTGGCTGATGAAGTTCGGGCGCTGGCCAAGCGTACCCGGCAATCGACCGAGGAGATCGAACGTCTGGTCAGTGCCTTGCGCTCGGCTGCGAAGTCGTCGGTGCAGCAGATTCAGAGCAGCGGTGAACTGGTGAAACTGGCCGTCAGTGATGCGTTGCAGACCGAAAGCGCGTTAGGGAGTATTGCGGCGGCGGTGTCGTTGATTCAGCAGATGAACCAGCAGATTGCCGCAGCAGCCGAGGAACAGAGTTCGGTGGCTGAGGAGATCAATCGTAGCGTCACGAGTATCCGCGCGAGCGCAGATCAGTCATCACTGGCGATGCAGGGCAATGCGGCGTCCAGCATTGAGCTGGCGCAGCTAGGGCTTGAGTTGAAGGGAATGGTGGGGCACTTCCGGCTCTGAAAACCCTAATGCCAGTCAGTTATGCCGTCACGCGGTCCGCAGCTGGCGAAGCCTGCGTTCGGCCGAGCAGCGGTCGTAAAATCAGACACTATGGTGTCACAGGTTTTCCGCGGTTACAGGATTTGCGACCGCTTCGCGGCCGAACGCAGGCTTCGCCAGCTGCTACCAGGAGTGTGTTGAGCCCAATACTTCTAAATTGACTGGCATTAACCGTTTCGGTGGTTTTTCCATTTGCGCTGATCAGTCGTAGATCACTTTCTTTTTCCAGTCGGCATCGGCATCGACTTGTTTAAGGCCTGTGTTCAACTGGTTGGTCTCGCCCTCAACCGCAGCGAATTTGTCCATCACCATGGCGTTGGCGCGAGCCAGTAGTTTCTCCAGGTACTGCAGCTGTTCGGCGTAGGTTTGTGGCTCCTGTTGTTTGCGCAGGTACTGCACGCCGCGTTCGAACGCCAGGCGCGCCTGCCCCGGCTGGTTCTGTTGCAAGCAATGCTGGCCGAGGTTGTTGAAAAACTCGATGTGCAGCAACACCAGGATATGACGGACTTCGCGGATCCAGCGCTTGGCTTCGTTGGTCGTCAGGAAGCCGTCATGGGCAGCACGGGTGATTTGGCCGTGCAGGGCTTCGAGCAGGAAGCGTACGTCTTTGGCCTTGGCTTCGGTCTGGATCGGTGCCGGCGGGTTATTGACCGGGATTGATTCGCCTTGGGCAGCAAGAGCCTCTAGCTCGGTAATCCGCGCCTTGAGGTTGGCGCTGGTTTTTTCCAGGTTGAGCAGACGCTGGCAGACATTGAGTTCCAGGCGGGTCAACAACAGCTTGAGTGCCGGTGTCATCAACTGACCAGGAAAGGTCTCGGTGATTTCACCGCAGCGGCGCAGGCGGTCGTTGAGCTCAACCTTGGTGCGGGCCTTTTCCAGCTTGTTGTTTTCCACCACGTTGTTCATGTAGCCAATGGCGATCAGTAGTGCAATGCCGGCTACGACGAGCAGGGTGATCATGAGTGGTGTCACCGTAAGACCTCTTATTGGGTGTAGTGGCTTGGCATTGGGGCGGATAAGGCCCGCGCGATCATTTGAATCAGCTAGGTCCATCTATATATCGGCCGTTACCCCACTTAGATAAATGGTGGCGAATACATGGCTGATTGATATCATTTTGACGTCGTGGACTATAGCGCCTTGATGGAGGTCGGAAAATAGGCGTCAAAGACTTGGCTACGCAAAAGCCTGAAACGTGTCTCAAAGCAGGGCGAAGTCATTGATTTAAATAAATTTATAACTGGGGGTTGACGACCTCTCAATCCATCCATAGAATGCGCGCCACTTACAGCGGAAAGCACACAGCGAAACGCGGTAGGGAGTGAATGTTGTACGTGTGTCCCCTTCGTCTAGTGGCCTAGGACACCGCCCTTTCACGGCGGTAACAGGGGTTCGAGTCCCCTAGGGGACGCCAATGCGGGAATAGCTCAGTTGGTAGAGCACGACCTTGCCA
>NZ_JBFULH010000207.1:0-7189 GCF_056400445.1 Pseudomonas sp. P5_B2
GCTGTGTCACGCTTGCTCGGGGTGTGACGGGGTGCGCCCCACCGAAAATGTCCATTCCTGAAACAGCCAGCCCCGCGCAAACCCGCGAACTAAAGCGGTTCGGGCACTATAACCAGAAAATGTTAAATCACTGATACAACCTGCCTTCACCGACCTTGGCGAGCAATCGCGCCAACTTGGCCGGCACGTTTGCGTGGGCGCTGTTTCAGTGGCGATACAAGAATGTTTTTATCACCTCAACATTCAAAGCCAAGCGACTGTATTTAAAAGAATATCCAAAACCGGCACACCTTCTGCTCTATATACGGGCAGCGCTGATAAGGGCCAGCGCTCCACTTACAGAAGGAATTGCCGCTGTGGGGAAATTTTATAAAGGTATTTATCGCTTCCTGCTGATCGCAAGTGCACTGGGCTCAACTGTCTGCCTGCCTGTACAGGCTGACAACGGCATCATAATTATCAAACGTGATGTTCAACCGCGCAACGCGACGATCCCACCGATGGTTCCGGACCCGGACCCCACGACCGCCAATGCCAATCCGTCCCAACATATCCTCAAACAAACGAACGAGTTGAGCGACGGTGACTTCGCCAACGTGGCCAGTGGTGCAGGCATCAATCGCCTGGTTGCTCAGGGCACCAACAATCTGGGCGGCAATATCACCAACCAGACCCAACTAACCAACCTCCCCGGTGGGCGCTCGGGAAATGCCGGCAACGGCATTGCCAACATGGTCAATTCAAGCGTCGCGAAAGGCCTGGCCCCACTGACCATCCTAACGGGAGGTCGTTAAGATGAATCGCACGCTGCTGGCTATCGCCATGTTTTGCAGTGCATCGTCCTTCGCCCAATCTCCCGTCATCAATAACGCCGACATCGACGGTTCGGGCATGCAATACCAGGGCAACCTCTCGGTCAACCAGGCGGCCGGCGATCTACAGCAACAGGCTAACGCTCGAGCCATCGCCACTGGTCATGGAGCCAGCGCGACTACCCAGATTCGCCAACGGTTGCGCTCCCCCGTCGACCCCGCGATCGATGCCCGGTCCAGCATCCAGGGCGACTCCTTCAGTCATGGCAACGGCATCCTGGGTGTCAACCAGAGCACGGGTGCCAGTAACCAGCAAGCCAACGCACTGCGTATCAGTATCGGTACGCAGCCGCAAAGCATCGACGACAGCGTCCTCATGCAACAGAACGTGGCGCTGCTCAACAACTCCGATCCAACTGACTCTGCAGCAGGCTATCGCCAAGTCACTATTAGTGACCAGGCCTTCACTGGTAGTCGCGGGGTAATTCAGTTGAATCAGAGCGCCGGGGTGGGAAACCGAATGGCAAACACTCTGAGCGTACGGGTCGCGGATTGACCCTGATAGGTAAGAACAACACTTAACCTAAAACAAGTACGGAGAATCACCATGAAACCTTCAATAGCAATAAGGCCTCTGGTTTTCGCAATTGCTGCGGTCATGGCTGTTGCTGTACAAGCTGCCCCGCGTGACCATAATCATGACGACGATGATAATGACAACAACGGTGGCCAACAAAACAACCAACCTCCTCGTCCAACAATGATCCCTATCAGCGCGACTGCCAACGCGAACGATAGGCAACGCAGTACTGGCAGCACAATCCGTAACGAAGGGACTATCAACTCAGCCGAGATGAGCAGTTCTGGCGATGGCACCAGCGGCAACGTTGGCGTCAACGTGGCTGCAGGCGCTGGCAACCAACAAGACAACGCTGCTGCCATCGCAAACGCTGCCTCCGACTCGAGTCTGGATAACAGCTTCGTGTTCGGCACTTCCAATGCCTCGGCTAGCGTTACGCAATTCAGCAACAATAACAAAGTCGACAACTACGGAAGCACCAACACTGCCACGATGAGCGGATCGGGCAATAGCGGCAGCGGCAATATGGGTATCAACATTGCTGGTGGCGATCTTAACCAGCAGAAAAACACCATGGCAATTGCAAACTCCAATGCTCCATTGGGTAACGCAAGAGCTACTGCTTCTGCCGATCAAAACGGTCCTGGCCTGACCGTCAACAACAACGCCGATCGCACCTATCGCGTAGATACGATCACCGTTACCAACACCGCCAGCGGTAGTTTCTCTCGAGACAATGCGTTCGAGCTCAGCGGCAGTCAAAGCGCTTCTTCGGGCTGGAACGCCGCCGGTGCAAAAAGCAACAGTGCCAGCGGCTCCCTTAGCCTGGCTGTAAGCGGCGCGAAGAGCAGCAGTGCCAGCGGTTCCAACAACAGTGCTTCGAGCAGCACCCACAGCAGCAGTGCCAGCGGTACCAACAGCAGCGCTTCGAGCGGCACCAACAGCAGCAATGCCAGCGGTACCAACAGCAGCAATGCCAGCGGTTCTTCTAATGCTGCTTTGAGCGCTTCGTTGAACGCTAGCCTGGAAGCGGCGGCTGCAGCTTCCAACTCCACTACCTTCGGCAATCGCACCCGCAGCAGCAGTTCCGAGGCATCGTTAAACGCTTCGCTGGGTGCAAATGTTGACGCATCGCTAAACACTTCGTACGACCGTTCGCGCGACTCCTCGTTCGACAGGTCGCGTGATTCCTCGTTCGACAGGTCGCGCGAATCCTCGTTCGACAGAACCCGCGACTCCGCGTCCAGCAATTCGCACGAATCTTCGTACGACAAATCGAAAGACTCGTCCTTCAGTAAATCGCTCGATGCATCGTATGAAAAAGCTAGCGCCTCGGCGTACGAAAAATCGGGCAGTAAATCGTCCGAGTCTGAGTTCGCCAAACAGGGAGGCTTCAGTGAAAGCAGCTCTTATGATTTGAGCAACACCTATTCTTATCAAGTGCTGACTCCAACTGGCTGGGCAAACCCTGTAACCAACACTGCAACCCTGAGCGGTTCGGTGAATGGCGGCAGTGGCAACCTGGGCGTCAACGTGGCTGCTGGTGTGGGTAACCAGCAAAGCAACTCGTTGGCCATTTCCAACCAATCGTTCTAGATGCTCGCTCTGGAGGCCCCCTTTTGGGGGCCTTTTTAAAACAACCAGAAGGCAATCAACCATGCGCATCATCGCCTTGGCATTTTTGCTTTGCGTGGCCAGTGTGAGCGAGGCTGCACAAATGCCGCTTTCCGTCCTGCCCGGCGGCGCGGTGGTGTACAAGCCGATCCAAAGCATCCGCGAGCGTAAATTTTCCGACCTGGTGCAACAGAAAACCGACTTCAGTTGCGGCGCAGCTGCGCTGGCGACCATTTTGCGCCAGGCCTATTGGCTGGACGTGAATGAAGAACAGGTCATCGAAGGCATGTTGGCTCACTCCGATCATGATCTTGTCCGCGTCCAGGGCTTCTCCATGCTCGACATGAAGCGTTACGTGGAAAGTATCGGCATGCGGGCCCGTGGCTACCGGGTATCGACGGAAACGTTAAGCGAAATCAAAATTCCGGTTGTGGTCCTCATGGACATCCGTGGCTACAAACATTTTGTGGTCATGCAAAGAGTCCATAACGGATGGGTCTATATCGGAGATCCGGTACTCGGCCATAAACGTTACAAAGTCGACGACTTTGTCAAAGGCTGGAACGGCATCATCTTTGCCGTCATTGGCCAGGGCTACGACAAAACCAATGCGTTGCTCGACCCGCCCCTGCCACTGACCGCCAGAAACCGCGTCAACACGTTCAGCCCGGTGCAAGACGCAGAATTAATGGATTTCGGATTCATTCAAAGCGACTTCTTCTAATAACAAGGAGCACGACGCTCCGGGAGCATCCAATGAAGACTCCAATCTGGCTGGCCGTGGTTTGCCTGGCCGTCAGCCTGCCGACCCAGGCACAGACATTTAAACCCATTGAACTGAACGATCAGGAATTGGCGGCCCTTCGCGGCCGTTATGTCATGCCGGGACGGATCATCAGTTTCGGCATTGCCATGACCAGTACCTGGCAAAACGCCAATGGTGAAGTGATCGGGGCGACTTCCTCGATGCAAATTCAACAATCGACCATCAAGCCACAATTCTACGTGACGATGATCGACGAAAAAGGCAATGGATCAGCGCGTTCGCAAGGCATCGGAACCGGTACCGTCACTGGCGGCAGCGGCCTCAACAGCACCGAAGGCGTCACTCAAGTTGTGCGTGCTGCCGGCGACAATAACACTGCCTACAACAACGTTGACATCAACGTCACAAAGGCTAACCAGGTGCCAGCAGCGCAACAGCAGGGCCAGGCATTGGCCGCAGGCTCGAGCTTGGTCGGCACCAATGGCGCTGGCTCGCTGAGCGTTTCTTCAACCGGTACGGGTATACAACTCAACATCGTGGCGAACAACAACCAGGGCAGCACCGTACAGCGCCTTGCTCAGGGTGGGCTGATGCAGAACGCGACTTTGCTCGGCGGTGGCAACCAGGTCCGCAACCTTACGTCCCTCAATGTCGTGCTGCGTGACAACGTGCCGACAGCCGGCTCGGTGAGCGGCAACCTGGACCAGCTCAAAGGTATTCGTGCTCTCGGATTCTGATCTACGCTGAGTCTCACCAGATGGAGTGTCAGAAGGGACGGCTAACCCATGCACCGATCGTTAACGTTAAGAGTTATCGTTTGTTTGAGTAGCCTGGCACCGGCCACACTGCTATACGCAGCCGCGGACCCCCAGGTCGAAGCACTAAAACAAGAACTGATGGTGTTGAAACAGCGTTACGAAGCACAACAGAACGCGCTGATGGTACTCGAGCAGCGCGTTCGCCAAGTCGAAGAAGCACCTGCGACACCTGCCCCCCAACGCCTGACCAAATCCCCTGCTGAAACAGTCAAGGGTGGCCAGACAGTGGCTGCCGGAGCGCCGGGAACCACTGGCAGTTCATACGGCCAATCGCTGCAGGATGACTCGCAACCGTCACAAAGCGTTTCCAACCTCTACGACGAAGCCAGTGGGTTCTTCGGCGGCGGCAAGTTCAGCGTCGAAACCGGGCTGACCTACACCCACTTCGATACCCGTGCGCTGGTGCTCAACGGCTTCCTGGCACTGGACTCTATTTTTCTCGGCAACATCAACCTCGACCGTATCAAGGCCGACAACTGGACCCTCGACCTGACCGCCCGTTACAACGTGGCACAACGTTGGCAGTTCGATATTAACGTTCCCGTGATTTATCGCGAATCAACTTATTCCTCCGGTGGCGCCGGTGGCGCCGGCCCGGTGACGTCGGACGCCACTGTCACCCGCGACCCGACCATCGGCGATGTGAACTTTGGCGTTGCTTACAAGTTTCTGGATGAAACCGCCAATCTGCCCGATTCGGTCTTCACACTGCGCCTTAAAGCGCCGACCGGTGATGACCCTTATGGCATCAAGCTGGTCAATGACCCGAACAACGATAACCTCTCGGTACCCGAGGACTTGCCTACCGGCAATGGTGTCTGGTCGATTACCCCGGGTATCTCGCTGGTCAAGACCTTCGACCCGGCCGTACTCTTCGGCAGCCTGGCCTATACCTACAACATGGAAGAGTCCTTCAGCGACATCAGCCCTCAGGTCAACTCCAAGGTGCCTGGGGACGTGAAGCTGGGCGATTCCTGGCAGGTTGGCGCCGGCATTGCATTCGCCTTGAACGAGAAGATGAGTATGTCGTTCTCGTTCACCGATCAGTTCGCCAGAAAGAGCAAGATCAAGCCGGATGGTGGCGATTGGCAATCGATTACCAACAGCGATTACAACTCAGCCAACTTCAACATCGGCATGACCCTGGCAGCATCCGAAAACCTGACGATCGTTCCCAACCTGGCCATCGGCGTCACCGACGATGCACCAGACTTTTCCTTCAGCCTGAAATTCCCGTACTACTTCTAACCGACACCCACAAAAAACCCGCCTTTTCGGCGGGTTTTTTCTTTTTCCATGCGGCTTTCGGCTGCGTCACCGTATCTGATGCTTGTGCAACAAACGGTAGAAAGTTGGCCTGGATATCCCCAGCACCTTGGCGGCGATGCTCAAATTGTCGCTGTGACGATTAAGTACATCGCACAACGCCTGACGCTCTGCCCGGTCCTTGTAGTTTTCCAGCGTGCCCATCGGCGCGACAACAGTATGGTGACTGATCAGCCCCAAGTCTCGCGCCGCGATCTGTCGGCCTTCGGCCAACACCAGCCCGCGCCGTACCCGATTGGCCAACTCGCGCACATTGCCCGGCCAGTCATGCTTGCCCATGGCAATCAGCGCGTCATCGCTGAAACTGCGAGGACGGCGGCCGGTTTCATGGCTGTAGAAGTGGGAAAAATGGTTGGCCAGCATTAACAAGTCGGCATGGCGCTCACGCAGTGGTGCGGTGACGACTTGCAATACATTCAGGCGGTAGTACAAATCTTCGCGAAAGCGCTTTTTTTCGATCATTTCCTCCAGGTCTACGTGAGTCGCCGCCAATACTCGCACATCCACCGGAATCGGTTGACCGCCACCGACACGCTCGATGTGTTTCTCTTGTAAGAAACGCAGCAAATGGGCTTGCAACTCCAAGGGCAAATCACCGATTTCATCGAGAAACAGTGTGCCTCCATTGGCCGCTTCAATTCGTCCGACCTTGCGTTGATGGGCGCCGGTGAAGGCCCCCTTCTCATGGCCAAACAGCTCGGACTGGATCAGGTGTTCGGGAATCGCACCGCAATTGATCGCCACAAAAGGCTTGCTGTGGCGCTGGGACTGACGGTGCAGGGTGCGTGCCACCAATTCTTTACCCGTGCCGCTTTCACCACGAATCAATACCGGAGACTCGGTAGGTGCCAGCTTGCTCAACAATTTGCGCAGTTCACGAATCGGCTTGCTGTCGCCCAGTAGCTCGTGTTCATTCTTATTAACGTGAATCGTGGTCTGCCCCCGCAGGCGTGCCATGCCGAACGCCCGCCCCAGCGTGACTTGCACCCGGGAGACGTCGAACGGCAAGGTATGGAAGTCGAAAAACCATTCACAAACGAAATCCCCGACATTCTGCATGCGCAGCACATCCTGATTGAGCACAGCGATCCATTCGGTGCCACTGCGACTGATCAGCTCTTTGACAGGTTCGGAGTGTTCCAGATGATAAGGTTGTAAACGCAACATCCCAACGTCACACATTCGATCGACGGCATTCTCCAGGGAACAGCTATCACCATCCCACCCCACAGTGCGCAATCCCGGTACCAGACGATGGCAGTCGTCACAGGGG
>NZ_JBFULH010000208.1:0-7180 GCF_056400445.1 Pseudomonas sp. P5_B2
ACTTTCACCTGATCGAGAAGCTTGCCCACTTCAACCGCGAAAACATCCCGGAGCGCCGTGTACACGCCAAGGGCTCGGGTGCCTACGGTACGTTTACCGTCACGCGTGATATCACCCAGTACACCAGCGCCAAACTCTTCGAATCAGTTGGCAAGCGGACCCCAACGTTCCTGCGCTTTTCCACCGTCGGCGGTGAGCGCGGTTCAGCCGATACCGAGCGCGATCCACGTGGCTTCGCACTGAAGTTCTATACCGAAGAAGGCAATTGGGACATCGTCGGCAACAACACTCCCGTGTTCTTCATTCGTGATCCTTTGAAATTTCCGGATTTCATTCACACTCAAAAACGCCTGCCGCAAAGCAATCTGAAAAGCGCGCAGATGATGTGGGACTTCTGGTCGCACTCACCTGAGGCGCTGCACCAGATCACCATCCTGTTCTCGGATCGCGGCATTCCTGACGGCTACCGTCACATGCACGGCTTTGGCAGCCACACCTACAGCCTGATCAACGCAAATGGCGAGCGGAACTGGGTGAAGTGGCACTACAAGACCCAGCAAGGGATCAAGAACCTCGCGCCGGCAGAAGCCGCACGCTTGGCAGGCACCGATCCTGATTACGCCCAACGCGACCTGTTCGGCGCGATCGAGCGCGGCGACTTCCCAAAATGGCGTGTGTGCATCCAGATCATGACCGAGGCGCAGGCCGCGTCGCACTACGAGAATCCGTTCGATGTGACCAAAACCTGGTCACAGAAAGAGTTTCCGCTGATTGAAGTGGGTGAACTGGAACTCAATCGCAATCCGCTGAATTACTTTGCTGAAGTCGAGCAAGCGGCATTCGGTCCGAGCAACATGGTGCCAGGCGTTGGTTTGTCGCCAGACCGCATGCTCCAAGGTCGTGTATTCGCTTACGCAGATGCTCACCGCTACCGCATTGGCACCAATCACCAGCAACTGCCGGTGAATGCACCTCGCAGCCCGGTGAACAGCTACCAGCGCGACGGGTCGATGGCATTTGGCAGTAACGGCGGTGCGGCGCCTAACTATGAGCCAAACAGCTACGTGGAATCGCCGAAGCAAGCACCTCGTTATGCAGAGCCGCCCTTGGCACTGAGTGGCGCGGCTGATCGTTATGATCATCGAGAAGACACCGATTACTACAGCCACGCCGGTGCGTTGTTTCGTTTAATGAGTGACGAGCAGAAATCGCTATTGGTGAACAACATTGCCGGCGCAATGACTGGGGTGTCCAGTGATGTGGTTGACCGTCAATTGCAGCATTTCTACAAAGCCGATCTAGCGTATGGAGAAGCAATCGCAAAGCTGCTGAACGTACAGCTTAACGAAGTCTAAATGAGAAGCAGAACCGCCCTCGATTGGGCGGTTTTTGCGTTATTTAAACCACTTTTCTCAGAATATCTTCGCTTTTATCGCGCAAACGAAGTGACCAAACGGTCGCCTTGGTTCAAACTACAAACTTTCAAGCAGGGAGATGTAGGGCGATGCAAGGCCACCCAGACGTAATCGATTACCTCAACACGTTGCTGACCGGCGAACTGGCGGCGCGTGATCAATATTTCGTCCATTCGCGGATGTATGAGGACTGGGGTTTCACCAAGCTCTACGAACGTATCAACCACGAGATGGAAGAAGAGGCCGGGCATGCTGACGCGCTGATGCGTCGGATTCTGATGCTCGAAGGCACGCCTCGCATGCGTCCGGACGACCTTGATGTCGGCACCACCGTGCCGGACATGCTCGCCGCCGACTTGCGACTGGAATACAAAGTCCGCGCTGCGCTCTGCAAGGGCATCAAGCTCTGCGAGCAGCACAAGGACTATGTCAGCCGCGAGATGCTGCGGGTTCAATTGCATGACACCGAAGAAGACCACACCTACTGGCTTGAAAAGCAGATGGGTCTGATCAAGTTGATCGGTCTCGAGAACTACCTGCAATCTCACGCCTGATTGCACTGATACAAAAAAAGCCCCTGTCACTGAGCAAGTGACAGGGGCTTTCTTTTTGCGCTGGATTCAGGCCCGATCGCGCTCCAGCAGCGGCTTGAGGTAGAAGCCGGTGTGGGACTGCTTCATCTCGGACACTTCTTCCGGAGTACCGACGGCAATGATTTGCCCGCCCTTGGAACCGCCCTCTGGACCGAGGTCCACCAACCAGTCGGCGGTCTTGATCACATCGAGGTTATGCTCGATCACCACTACGGTGTTGCCGTGGTCGCGAAGGCGATGCAGTACATCGAGCAGTTGCTGGATGTCCGCGAAGTGCAGGCCAGTGGTTGGCTCGTCGAGGATGTACAGCGTCTTGCCGGTATCGCGCTTGGACAATTCGCGGGACAGCTTCACCCGCTGCGCCTCACCACCGGACAACGTGGTCGCCGATTGCCCTAGCTTGATGTACGACAGGCCGACATCCATCAGCGTCTGAAGTTTGCGCGCCAGTGCCGGAACCGCATCGAAGAACACCCGGGCTTCCTCGATGGTCATCTCGAGGGTTTCGTGGATGCTCTTGCCCTTGTATTTGATCTCAAGGGTTTCGCGGTTGTAGCGCTTGCTTTTGCAGACGTCGCACGGGACATAGATGTCCGGCAGGAAGTGCATTTCCACCTTGATCAAGCCATCGCCCTGGCAGGCCTCGCAACGTCCGCCCTTCACGTTGAAGGAGAAGCGGCCCGGACCATAACCGCGTGAACGCGACTCCGGCACGCCAGCGAACAGCTCGCGAATCGGTGTGAACAACCCAGTATAGGTCGCGGGGTTGGAGCGCGGCGTGCGGCCGATAGGGCTTTGGTCAATGTCGACGACCTTGTCCAGATGCTCCAGGCCCTTGATGCTGTCGTGCGCGGCAGCTTCCAGCGTTGTCGCGCCATTGAGTGCCGTAGCGCTCAAAGGAAACAGCGTGTTGTTGATCAGCGTCGACTTGCCGGAGCCGGACACGCCGGTCACGCAGGTCAGCAGACCGATCGGGATGTCCAGATCGACATTGCGCAAATTGTTGCCGCGAGCACCCTTGAGCGACAGCGACAACTTCTTGTTGCGCGGTGTGCGATTGGTCGGAACGGCGATCTTCACCCGGCCCGACAAATATTTGCCGGTCAACGAGTCAGGGTGCGCCATGACCTCGGCCGGTGTACCTTCGGCGACGATATGCCCGCCGTGTATGCCCGCGCCCGGACCGATATCCACCACATAGTCCGCCAGACGAATCGCGTCTTCGTCGTGCTCGACCACAATCACCGTGTTGCCGATGTCGCGCAGGTGCTTGAGCGTACCGAGCAATCGATCATTGTCCCGTTGGTGCAGACCAATCGACGGTTCGTCGAGGATGTACAAAACCCCTACAAGGCCGGCACCGATCTGRCTGGCCAGACGAATCCGCTGAGCTTCACCGCCGGACAAGGTGTCGGCACTGCGATCCAGCGACAAGTAGTCGAGAYCAACGTTAACCAGGAACTGCAGACGCTCACGGATCTCCTTGAGAATCTTGTCGGCGATCTCGCCGCGACGGCCCGTCAGCTTCAGTGCACCGAAGTATTCACAGGCATCGCCAATCGGCAGGTTGGTCACCGCAGGCAGCGTCTTCTCACCCACCCAAACGTGCCGCGCCTCGCGACGCAGGCGCGTGCCACGGCAATCCGGGCATGCTTGAGTGCTGAGGAATTTGGCCAGTTCTTCACGTACCGAAGCGGACTCGGTTTCGCGATAGCGGCGTTCAAGGTTCGGCACAATGCCTTCGAACGGGTGTGAGCGTTTAACGATGTCGCCACGGTCGTTCAGGTATTTGAAATCGACATTCTGCGAGCCGCTGCCATGCAGGATGAATTTCTGCTGATCGGCCGGCAGTTCGTTGAACGGTACTTCCAGGCTGAATTTGTAGTGGGACGCCAACGACCCGAGCATCTGGAAGTAATAGACGTTGCGCCTGTCCCAGCCACGAATCGCGCCCTCGGCCAATGTAAGCTCGCCGTTCACCAAGCGCTTGATGTCGAAAAACTGCTTAACACCCAGGCCATCGCAGGTCGGGCACGCACCGGCCGGGTTGTTGAAGGAGAACAGCTTGGGTTCCAGTTCGCTGATGGCATGGCCGCAGATGGGGCAAGCGAAGCGGGCGGAAAAGATCATCTCTTCACCCGGTTCGTCGTCCATTGGTGCAACCAGCGCAATGCCGTCAGCCAGTTTCAGTGCAGTCTCGAACGACTCGGCCAGACGCTGTTGCAGATCGGTACGCACCTTGAAGCGGTCGACCACGACATCGATCGTGTGCTTCTTCTGTTTATCCAGTTTCGGCAACTCGTCTAGCTCACAGAGTCGGCCGTTGACTCGCGCTCGCACAAAACCTTGTGCACGCAATTCTTCGAAGACTGACAGGTGTTCGCCTTTGCGCTCGCGGATCACTGGTGCCAGCAGCATCAGTTTACTGCCCTCCGGTTGGGCGAGGACCAGGTCGACCATCTGGCTGACGGTCTGCGCTTCCAGCGGAATATCGTGATCCGGGCAGCGCGGAATACCCACGCGTGCATACAGCAGGCGCAGGTAGTCGTAGATTTCGGTGATGGTGCCGACGGTCGAGCGCGGGTTGTGCGAGGTCGACTTTTGTTCGATGGAAATGGCTGGCGACAGACCTTCGATGGTGTCGACGTCCGGTTTTTCCATCATCGACAAAAACTGCCGGGCGTAGGCCGACAGCGATTCGACGTAGCGCCGCTGGCCTTCGGCGTACAGCGTGTCGAATGCCAGGGACGATTTGCCCGACCCGGACAGGCCGGTGATGACGATCAGCTTGTCCCGTGGCAGGGTCAGGTCGATGTTCTTCAGGTTGTGGGTCCGGGCCCCACGAATCAGGATCTTGTCCAAAGTAGCCTCGCTTGGCGGGCGTCGAAAACGTAGGAGTATACGGCCAAATACTGGATGGATGCACACTGTCAAACGAGTGGGTGATTGTCTTACATGAAGAGTCTGTCAGCCGAACGCGTCAAAGCGTCGCGATATACCCTGTCATTCGATGGGACTGGTAGAATCGCGGCCGGTTCACATGAGGTTTTTCCATGCACGATCCCCACAGCGAACGCATGAGTGGCAGTGAGACCCGCGCAGCAAGCGGTCTGGCCCTGGTGTTCGCCTTCCGTATGCTTGGCATGTTCATGGTGTTGCCGGTTCTGGCGACCTATGGGATGGATCTGGCAGGCGCAACACCGGCCCTCATCGGGTTGGCGATCGGCGCTTACGGCCTGACCCAGGCAATCTTCCAGATTCCGTTCGGCGTCATTTCCGACCGGATTGGACGGCGTCCGGTGATTTACCTGGGGCTGATCGTCTTCGCCCTGGGTAGCGTACTTGCGGCCAATGCCGATTCGATCTGGGGCGTGATCGCCGGACGCATCCTGCAAGGTGCGGGGGCGATTTCTGCCGCTGTCATGGCGTTGTTGTCAGACCTGACTCGCGAACAGCACCGGACCAAAGCGATGGCCATGATCGGCATGACGATTGGCCTGTCGTTCGCTGTTGCCATGGTGGTCGGGCCGTTGCTGACCCGTGCCTTCGGCCTGTCCGGGTTGTTCCTCGCTACGGGCGGCATGGCGTTGTTCGGCATCGTGATTGTGATGTTCATGGTGCCGAAATCCACCGGGCCGTTGCAGCACCGCGAGTCGGGTGTCGCGCGCCAGGCGTTGTTGCCGACGCTCAAGCACCCGGACCTGTTGCGCCTCGACCTCGGCATTTTTGTGTTGCACGCGATGTTGATGTCGAGCTTCGTTGCATTGCCTCTTTCACTGGTCGAAAAAGCCGGTCTGCCTAAAGAGCAGCACTGGTGGGTGTACCTGACCGCGCTGCTGATTTCCTTCTTCGCCATGATCCCGTTCATTATCTACGGCGAAAAGAAACGCAAAATGAAACGAGTTTTACTCGGCTCAGTCGTGACGCTGATGCTCACTGAGCTATTCTTCTGGCAGTTCGGCGATAGCTTGCGGGCTCTGGTGATTGGGACGGTGGTGTTTTTCACCGCGTTCAATCTGCTGGAAGCTTCGTTGCCTTCGCTGATCAGCAAGGTTTCACCAGCAGGTGGCAAGGGCACGGCGATGGGGGTTTACTCCACCAGCCAGTTCCTCGGTTCGGCACTGGGCGGTATCCTCGGCGGCTGGATGTATCAGCATGGCGGTCTGTCGGTTGTGTTCCTTGGATGCGCCGGTCTGGCTGCCCTCTGGCTGGCCTTTGCTGTTACCATGCGCGAACCTCCCTACGTGACGAGTCTGCGCTTGCCGTTGTCGCCCGAGGCGATTCGCGAAGCGGGTCTGGTCCAGCGCCTGAAGGCCGTCGTAGGGGTAACAGATGCAGTGATCGTCGAAGATGAAGCGGCGATTTACATCAAATTGGACACCGAACTATTGGATCGCACCACCCTTGAGCGTCTGGTGAACAACCCGGCAGGGGCAGCGTGCGTAGCCTAGGAGAACGTTATGGCCCGTGGGGTTAACAAAGTCATATTGGTCGGCACTTGCGGCCAGGATCCCGAAGTTCGCTACTTGCCTAACGGTAACGCCGTGACCAACCTGAGTCTGGCGACCAGCGAACAATGGACCGACAAGCAAACCGGTCAGAAGGTCGAGAAGACCGAATGGCACCGTGTTTCGATGTTCGGCAAGGTTGCGGAAATCGCCGGTGAATACCTGCGTAAAGGCTCGCAGGTGTACATCGAAGGCAAGCTGCAGACCCGCGAGTGGGAAAAAGACGGTATCAAGCGTTACACCACTGAAATCGTGGTCGACATGCAAGGCACCATGCAACTGCTGGGCGGCCGTCCACAACAGGGCGACCAACAAGGCGGGGGCAACAACTATCAGCAGTCTGCCCCGGCTCCACGCCAGCAGGCTCCACGTCCGCAGCAGTCGTCGGCACCGCAACAGTCGCGTCCGGCTCCTCAGCAGCAGGCCGCTCCTCAGCCGGCTCCGGATTTCGACAGCTTTGATGACGATATCCCGTTCTAAAAAGCAGCTATCCAGTCAGTAAAAAAAAGCGAAGCCATCAGGCTTCGCTTTTTTGTGGGCGCCGTTAACTGGATACAGTGGTCACATTGGCCCGTGCTGTGTGCAGTTTCTTGTAGCTCTCGATCAACCGCAGGTGCCGGTCGAGCCCCTCCAGCTTCATGCTGGTCGGCGTCAATCCATGGAA